>NZ_JBXAWK010000001.1:0-205397 GCF_057291755.1 Kitasatospora sp. UYEF31 | reverse complement strand
TGGGTCTGCGTGGGGGACGACCCCCACACCCCCGGCCAGGTGGCGGCTCGGTGTCGCTACTACTTGGAGTAGAGCTCCACGATGAGCTGCTCCTGACTGGGTCTGCGTGGGGGACGACCCCCACACCCCCGGCCAGGTGGCGGCTCGGTGTCGCTACTACTTGGAGTAGAGCTCCACGATGAGCTGCTCCTGGACCTGCGTGTCGATGACCTGACGCGCGGGGAGAGCGTGGACCAGGATGCGCATCTTGCCCGGGATGACCTCAAGCCATGCCGGAACAGTGCGCTCGCCGATCTCGGCACGGGCGACCACGAACGGGGTCAGCTCGAACGAGTCCTTGCGAACCTGGATGATGTCGCTCTCCGACACACGGGCCGAGGGGATGTCGGTCTTGCGACCGTTGACCTCGATGTGACCGTGACGGACCAGCTGGCGGGCGTGGTCACGCGACTTGGCGAAGCCGGCGCGGTAGACCACGTTGTCGAGGCGGGACTCCAGAATGCGGAGAAGGTTCTCGCCCGTCTTGCCCTGCTTGCGGTTCGCTTCGTCGAAGTAACCGCGGAACTGCTTCTCGAGGATGCCGTAGATGCGAGCGCATTTCTGCTTCTCGCGCTTCTGCAGCAGGTACTCGGACTCCTTGACACGGCCGCGGCCGTGCTCACCCGGGGGGTACGGGCGAATCTCGATCGGGCACTTGGGGCCGTCGCACTTGGCTCCCTTAAGGAAGAGCTTCGTCTTCTCGCGACGGCAACGCTTGCAGTCAGCGCCGGTGTAACGCGCCATGTTGTTTAACTCCTACTCAGCTGCGGATCAGACGCGGCGGCGCTTGGGGGGGCGGCAGCCGTTGTGCGGCACGGGGGTGACGTCCTGGATGGAACCCACCTCGAGGCCGGTGGCCTGCAGCGAGCGGATGGCGGTCTCACGACCGGAACCCGGACCCTTGACGAAAACGTCGACCTTGCGCATACCGTGCTCCTGCGCGCGACGGGCGGCCGACTCGGCAGCCATCTGCGCAGCGAACGGGGTCGACTTACGCGAGCCCTTGAAGCCCACGTGACCCGCGGATGCCCACGCGATCACGTTGCCGTTGGGGTCCGTGATCGAGACGATCGTGTTGTTGAACGTGCTCTTGATGTGAGCGTGCCCGTGGGCGACGTTCTTCTTCTCCTTGCGGCGCACCTTTTTGGCGCCGGCACGGCTCTTGGGAGGCATGCTTTGGAAACTCCTGAGGTCGTCGGTCCGCTTTTAGTCGAGAACCGAATGATCCGGGACTAAGCGGACTACTTCTTGCCCGGCTTCTTCTTACCGGCGATGGCACGACGCGGACCCTTGCGGGTACGCGCGTTGGTGTGGGTGCGCTGACCGCGGACCGGAAGGCCCCGACGGTGACGCAGACCCTCGTAGCAGCCGATCTCGACCTTGCGGCGGATATCCGCAGCCACCTCGCGGCGAAGGTCACCCTCGACGCGGTAGTGCGCGTCGATCCACTCGCGGAGCTTGACCAGGTCGTCTTCCGACAGGTCGCGCACGCGGGTGTCGGGGTTGACACCGGTGTTGCTCAGAGTCTCCTCGGCGCGGGTACGCCCGATGCCGAAGATGTAGGTCAGGGCAACCTCTACCCGCTTCTCGCGGGGGAGGTCGACGCCGACAATGCGCGCCATAAGGCGTGTCTCCTAGGTTCGTCGGAGGTCTGGTCGCTGCACCGTTCCCCACTGGTTTCCCTTTCGGGCCCCACGGGGGTCCCCGGCCTCCGACCGGGGGTGGCGTCCCGCAGCAGTCCTTGCGGACCGGCGCTGCGGGGGGCGGGTGCTACGACGCTTACGTTGGTGCTCCGCACACGCGGGGTGTGCGGAGCGGTTGAGCGGCCTGTGTGACCACAGGGCCGCTCACACCGGGGCTCAGCCCTGGCGCTGCTTGTGGCGAGGGTTCTCGCAGATCACCATGACGCGGCCGTGGCGACGAATCACCCGGCACTTGTCGCAGATGGCCTTGACGCTCGGCTTGACCTTCACTGGGTCTCCTAGAAAATCAGGGTCACCCCCGCGGATACCCGGCCATGGCCGCACGCCGGAACCGGAGTCCCAGGACAGTGGAGGGTCATGCGCAGAGCAGGGCGCGGGAGAGGCAACCCCAGTGGGAATTACTTGTAGCGGTAGACGATCCGGCCACGAGTGAGGTCGTATGGGCTCAACTCAACCACGACCCGGTCGTCCGGAAGGATACGGATGTAGTGCATCCGCATCTTGCCGCTGATGTGCGCGAGCACCTTGTGCCCGTTCTGCAGTTCAACACGGAACATGGCATTGGGCAGCGATTCGATGACCGTGCCCTCGATCTCGATGGCCCCTTGCTTCTTCGCCATGTCCTCCGCGCTTCGCTTCTCGGGGTCAGCTACCGTTGCCGGATCACTGATTGCCGCGGCTGCCAGACCAGACC
Source organism: Kitasatospora sp. UYEF31 (assembly GCF_057291755.1). Taxonomy (NCBI): domain Bacteria; kingdom Bacillati; phylum Actinomycetota; class Actinomycetes; order Kitasatosporales; family Streptomycetaceae; genus Kitasatospora; species Kitasatospora sp. UYEF31. Next base: position 202,961 of record NZ_JBXAWK010000001.1, on the reverse strand, counting down.
GATCCGAGTTAAAGGATCTTGGCTGGGGCGTGCCGAAACACGGCTACTAGTGAGCCGACACATCAGTCTACGTCTTCACCCGGTAGAAGACCAACCGGCTACGCAAAGCAGGCAGAGTACCGCTAGGAACAGCAGAAACCCGGCACATCCGGATCTGCGTTTCGGCGCTTCGCCGTCGGCGGGCCGCGGGACCGCTCCCCCACCGGGGCCGTCCTCGCCGTCGGCCGGGCCGGGCAGGTCGCGTGCCACTGAGGCCAGCTCACCGAGGGTCTGTGCCGCGCGGACCCGGGCGAGGCGCGCCCGGTAGTCGGCCAACGACAGGTGCCCCGACCCCATGTGTTCACGCAGCACCGCGGTCACCCGCTCCCGGTCGGTGCCGGTCACCGGGCGCTTCGGGTCGTCATCTGTCATGGCTCACGACCGTACGGCCAAAACCGCACCGGACAACAGTCCCCATGCCGGGCTCCTGGACGGCGCGCGCCCTCCGCTTCCCTCTTACGGGCGCGTCAGGATGACGGGACCGTTCGCGGTGATCGCCACCGAGTGTTCCCAGTGCGCCGCGTAGCCGCCGGCGACCGTCTTGACGGTCCACTCGTCCGGCATCGTGAACGTCTCCGGGTCGCCGAGGGTCACCATCGGCTCGATGGCCAGGCACACCCCGACCTCAAGGCGCGGGCCCTGGCCCGCCTTGCCGTAGTTCAGCACGTGCGGGTCCATGTGCATCTGTCGGCCGATGCCGTGGCCGCCGTAGTCCTCGACGATGCCGTACGGTCGGCCGTCGTGGTCGGTGTGCGCACGGACGGCCTTCTCGACGGCGTTGCTGATGTCGGTCAGCTTGTTGCCGGCGACCATCTGCTCGATTCCGGCGTACATCGACGCTTCGGTGACCGCGCTGAGAGCGGCGTGCTCGGCGGCCAGGGTCCCGATGCCGATGGTGACCGCCGAGTCGCCGTGCCAGCCGTCGAGGATCGCGCCGCAGTCGATGGAGAACAAATCCCCGTCGGCGAGCACCAGGGTGTCCGGGATGCCGTGCACCACAACGTCGTTGACGGACGCACAGATCGAACCAGGGAAACCGTGGTAGCCCTTGAAAGACGGCACGGCGCCGTGCCCGCGGATGTTCTTCTCCGCCAGTTGGTCCAGCTCGATGAGCGACACCCCGGGCTTGGCGGCCTCGGTCAGCAGCGCGAGGGTCTCGGCGACCACCGCGCCGGCCCGCCGCATCTTGTCGATCTGCTCCGGGGTCTTGCATTCGATCTGCTTGCGTCGCTTCTTGAACGCCATGGGTCTCTTCCGTCCTGACGGCTGTGCGCTGTCGGCTCTGCTGCGTGGGCTGCTGGGCCGCCGTTCCGGCCCCACACAACAAGCATGGGCGGTCCGAGTCCGGACCGCCCATGCTGTGCTGCTGATGAGTTCTTCGTCTTCCCGAAACTGTACGGCTGACGCCGCGGTCCCCGGATCCGCCGGTACTAGGCGGCAACGTCCCGAAGGGCCGACATCGCCCGCTCGGTCACGTCGTCCACCTTGCCGGTGGCGTCGATGACGACCACCAGGTCGCGCTCGGCGTAGTAACCCACGATCGGCGCGGTGTCCTGCTTGTAGACGTCCAAGCGGTGCCGGACCGTCTCCTCCGAGTCGTCTTCACGCTGGTAGAGATCGCTGCCGCAGATGTCGCACACGTTCTCAACCTTGGGTGGGTCGAAGACTATGTGGCTGACATGGGCACCGTTCGCGCGACAAGTGCGTCGTCCGGAGAGGCGCACGATGAGCTGCTCATCGGGAACCACAAGTTCGAGCACGACGTCGAGCTTGACGCCCTGCTCGGCCAGAATCTCGTCGAGCACCTCGGCCTGCGCGGTGTTGCGCGGGAAGCCGTCGAGGAGGAACCCCTCAGCGGCGTCCGGCTGGGACAGCCGGTCCCGGACCATGGCGATGGTGACCTCGTCGGGGACGAGGTTGCCAGCCGCCATGTGCTTCTTGACCGCGAGCCCGAGGGACGTGCCCTGGGTGACGTTGGCACGGAAGATGTCACCGGTCGAGATCGCGGGAATCGACAGGTTGTTGGCGATGAACTGGGCCTGGGTTCCCTTACCCGCGCCGGGAGGCCCCACAAGTACGGTACGCATTTAGCGGAGGAAGCCTTCGTAGTTGCGCTGCTGGAGCTGGCTCTCGATTTGCTTCACGGTTTCCAGACCCACTCCCACGATGATCAGGATGCTGGTGCCGCCGAACGGGAAGTTACCGGCGGCGTTGAACAGCACAAGCGCAACTGTGGGTACAAGCGCGATCATGCCCAGGTAAATCGCTCCCGGCCACGTGATCCTGGTGAGGATGTGGTTGAGATATTCCGCGGTCGGCTTGCCTGCGCGGATACCCGGGATGAAGCCACCATACTTCTTCATGTTGTCGGCGACTTCTTCGGGGTTGAACGTGATCGCCACGTAGAAGAACGCGAAGAAGACGATCAGCAGGAAGTACGTCACGATGTAGACCGGATGGTCACCCTTGACGAAGTTCTTCTGGATCCAAACCGCCCAGTCCGAACTGCCACCACTGAACTGCGCCAGCAACGCCGGGATGTACAGCAGCGAGGACGCGAAAATCACCGGGATGACGCCGGCCTGGTTGACCTTCAGCGGGATGTAGGTTGACGTGCCACCGTACGCCCGCCGGCCAATCATGCGCTTGGCGTACTGCACCGGGATCCGCCGCTGGGCCTGCTCGACGAAGACCACCAGGGCCACCATGACCAGGCCGATGGCGATCACCACGAAGAACGGGACCCAACCACCGCCGATGGTGCCCTGCTGCTTGATCGCCCAGAGCGCGGGCGGGAAGCCGGCTGCGATCGACGTGAACATCAGGATCGACATGCCGTTGCCGATGCCGCGGTCGGTGATGAGCTCACCGAGCCACATGACGGTCGAGGTGCCGGCGGTCATGACCAGGACCATGACGACGATCCGGAACAGCGACTGGTCCGGCACGATCTGGTCGCCGACTGTGCAGTTGCTGAACAGTGAACCGGTACGGGCCGTGGCCACCAGCGCGGTGGACTGCAGCACCGCCAGCGCGATGGTCAGGTAACGCGTGTATTGGGTGATCTTGGTTGTACCGGCCTGGCCTTCCTTCTTCAGGGCCTCCAGGCGCGGGATCACCACCGTAAGGAGCTGCAGGATGATGCTCGCCGTGATGTACGGCATGATCCCGAGCGCGAAGATCGTCAAGTTCAGCAGCGCACCGCCGCTGAACATGTTGACGAGGCCGAACAGGCCACCCTGGTCGGCTTCCTTCACGCACGTTTTTACGTTCTCGAAGGACACCCCCGGCACAGGAATGTGGGCGCCGAAGCGGTAGATCACGAGGATGCCCAACGTGAACAGCAGCTTCTTGCGCAGGTCGGGCGTCCGGAACGCCCGAGCGAACGCGGTGAGCACTCTGCCTCCTGCGCCTCACCCCTAGGGCGAGTCGTTCGATCGGCCGGTCCCGAGTCCGGGACCGCGGAAAGGAAACACTGGTCTCAGCCGCTTCAGGACACTCGTGGTCCGGTCCGCCGGAGCGATGCTCCGACGTGTCCGGCGAGTGGCCCCGCAGCCGACACCGCAGTGTGAGGTCCCAGGTGGGACCCCACGGACACTAACGCGTATGGAAGGCGAAGTGTCGCATCCGTACGCGCAAAGCTTTGGATTACCCATGCGCTGTAAGCGGACAGGACGCCGGGAGGGGCGTAGCTGAGTCCGGGTACAACACAGGGGCGCACACACCCTACCGGTGTGGCGCCCCTGTGTTACAGCTCAGAGCCGTGGCTCATAGCTCCTTTAGGGGAGCTACAGGCTGCTCAGACCTCGTCGGTCGAGCCGCCGGCTGCGGCGATCTTCGTCTTCGCGGAGTTGGAGAAGGCGTTGACCTTCACCTGGACCGCAACGGTGATCTCGCCGGTGCCAAGCACCTTGACCGGCTGGTTCTTGCGAACCGCACCGTTGGCGATGAGTCCCTCGACAGTGACTTCGCCACCCTCGGGGTACAGCGCGCTGATCTTGTCCAGGTTCACGACCTGGAACTCGACCCGGAACGGGTTCTTGAAGCCCTTGAGCTTCGGAAGCCGCATGTGCAGCGGCATCTGGCCACCCTCGAACCGGGCCGGAACCTGGTAACGAGCCTTGGTGCCCTTGGTTCCACGACCTGCGGTCTTACCCTTGGATGCCTCGCCACGACCAACACGGGTCTTGGCGGTCTTGGCACCCGGGGCGGGACGCAGGTGGTGTACCTTCAGCGGGTTTTCAGCCGCCATTTAGTCCACCTCCTCGAAGCTCACGAGGTGCGAAACCGTCGCGATCATTCCGCGGATCTCCGGACGGTCCTCTTTCACAACCACATCATGCATGCGCTTGAGACCGAGGGAACGGAGAGTATCCCGCTGGTTCTGCTTGCCACCGATCTTCGATCGGGTCTGCGTCACCTTGAGGCGAGCCATCAGGCACCCACCCCTGCGCGGGCCCGGAGCAGAGCGGCCGGGGCCACGTGCTCCAGGGGAAGTCCACGACGGGCGGCGATCTCCTCGGGGCGCACAAGGCCCTTGAGAGCCGCCACCGTCGCGTGGACGACGTTGATTGCGTTGGACGAACCGAGCGACTTGCTCAGCACGTCGTGGATGCCGGCGCACTCGAGCACAGCGCGCACCGGGCCACCGGCGATAACGCCGGTACCGGGGGACGCGGGCTTGAGCAGAACCACACCGGCAGCCTTCTCACCCTGGATCGGGTGCGGAATGGTGCCCTGGATACGCGGGACCTTGAAGAATGCCTTCTTGGCCTCTTCAACACCCTTGGCGATCGCGGCCGGCACCTCCTTGGCCTTGCCGTAGCCAACACCGACGGTACCGTCGCCATCGCCCACCACGACAAGCGCGGTGAAGCTGAAGCGACGTCCGCCCTTTACGACCTTGGCGACGCGATTGATCGCGACGACGCGCTCGACGTACGTGGTCTTCTCGACGGCCTGGCCGCCGTCACGCCGGTCACGCCGGTCACGCCGCTCGCCGCCGCCGGCACCGGCAGCGCCGCCACCGCGACGCTGGGTTGCAGCCATCAGAATGTCCTCATCTGTCGTCTTGCCCTATCCGTAAGCAGCGCGACCGGTCTTAGAAGACCAGGCCGTTCTCGCGTGCAGCGTCCGCCAGGGCCGCAATGCGGCCGTGGTAGCGGTTGCCACCTCGGTCGAACACCACGGTCTCGACGCCGGCGGCCTTGGCGCGCTCGGCGACCAGTGCGCCGACCTTCGCAGCCTTGGCGCTCTTGTCGCCCTCGTCACCACGGATGGAGGAGTCCATCGTCGATGCGGAGGCCAGCGTGTGGCCCGCCACGTCGTCGATGACCTGAGCCACCATGTGGAGGTTGGAGCGGGTCACGACCAGTCGCGGTCGGACCGGCGTACCGGCGATCTTCTTCCGGACGCGGATGTGCCGACGCTTGCGGGCGATCGCGGACTTGCCGGAACCCTTGCCGGTCTTCACAGCAAATGCCATGTTACTTACCAGCCTTTCCGACCTTGCGGCGGATGACTTCGCCCGCGTACTTCACGCCCTTGGCCTTGTAAGGGTCAGGCTTGCGCAGCTTGCGGATGTTCGCGGCGACCTCGCCAACCTTCTGCTTGTCGATGCCCTCGACCGAGAAACGGGTCGGGTTCTCAACAACGAAGGTGATGCCTTCGGGCGCCTCGACGATGACGGGGTGGCTGAAGCCGAGCGCGAACTCCAAGTTGGAGCCCTTCGCCAGGACACGGTAGCCAACACCGCTGATCTCGAGCTTCTTCACGTAGCCCTGCGTCACACCGGTGATCATGTTCGCGACCAGGGTGCGGGAAAGACCGTGCAGTGACTTCGACTTGCGCTCGTCATCGGGACGCGTCACCGAAATGGTGCCGTCCTCCTGCTTCGCGATGTCGATGGGGGCAGCGAGGGTGTGCGACAGGGAGCCCTTGGGACCCTTTACCGCAACCTCACGGCCATTGATGGTGACGTCCACACCGGCGGGAACCGGGATGGGCAGCCGTCCAATACGCGACATAGCTAGACTCCGTTCCCGATTACCAGACGTAGGCGAGGACTTCCCCACCCACACCCTTCTTGGCGGCCTGCTTGTCGGTCAGGAGACCCTGGGACGTGGAGATGATCGCCACGCCCAGGCCGCCAAGGACCTTCGGCAGACTGGTGGACTTCGCGTAGACCCGCAGACCGGGCTTCGAAACGCGGCGGACGCCGGCGATCGAGCGCTCGCGGTTGGGACCGAACTTGAGGTCGACGTGCAGGCTCTTGCCCACCTCGGCGTCCTCAATCTTCCATCCCTGGATGTAACCCTCCTGCTGGAGGATCTCCGCGATGTGCGACTTGATCTTGCTGTACGGCATCACGACGTCGTCGTGGTAGGCCGAGTTGGCGTTCCGCAGACGCGTGAGCATGTCTGCGATGGGGTCGGTCATGGTCATGAGGCCATCGGGCCTTTCTCGCCGCGGTTTCCCGTAAACGTCATCCTCCACCGGGGGCCGCCCGCCCTTACGGAAGGGCGGCCACAAGTGGACGACTGAGATGCGGGACCTACGACGTCGTTACTAACCTGCTGGGAAGCGGAGTTTGCTTACCAGCTGCTCTTGGTCACGCCGGGCAGTTCGCCGGCGTGAGCCATCTCGCGCACGCAGATACGGCACAGACCGAACTTGCGGTACACCGAGTGCGGGCGACCGCACTTGTTGCAGCGCGTGTAACCGCGCACCGCGAACTTCGGCTTGCGTGCGGCCTTTGCGATCAGGGCCTTCTTCGCCACGTCAGATCTCCTTGAACGGGAAGCCGAGGTGACGCAGAAGAGCGCGGCCCTCATCGTTGTTCGAGGCGGTCGTCACGACGGTGATGTCCATACCGCGAACACGGTCGATCTTGTCCTGGTCGATCTCGTGGAACATCGACTGCTCGTTCAGACCGAAAGTGTAGTTGCCCTTACCGTCGAACTGCTTCGGCGAGAGGCCGCGGAAGTCGCGGATACGCGGAAGAGCGACGGAGACCAGGCGGTCCAGGAACTCCCACATGCGGTCGCCACGCAGTGTAACGTGCGCGCCGATCGGCTGACCCTCGCGCAGTTTGAACTGCGCGATGGACTTGCGGGCCTTGGTGACCTGGGGCTTCTGGCCGGTGATGGCCATCAGGTCCTTGATTGCGCCGTCGATCAGCTTGGAGTCGCGAGCAGCCTCGCCCACACCCATGTTGACGACGACCTTGACGACCCCGGGAACCTGCATGATGTTCTCGAACGAGAACTCTTCACGCAGTTTGCCCTGGATCTCCTCGCGGTAACGCGCCTTGAGGCGCGGCAGCTCACGCTGAGTGGTGACAGTCATCAGATGTCCTCACCGGTCCGCTTGGCGAACCGGATCTTGTTGCCCTCGTCGTCGAACCGGAAACCGGTACGAGTCGGGACCTTCTTGCCGTCCTTTTCCACGACCAGCATGACGTTGCTGACGTGGACCGAGGCTTCCTGGATCACGATGCCGCCGGTCTTGGCACCCTTGGCGGTCTGACCCACCTTGGTGTGCTTCTTGATCCGGTTGACACCCTCGACGAGGACGCGCTCCTTGGGCGGGTAAGAGGCAATGACCTTGCCCTGCTTGCCCTTGTCCTTGCCAGTGATGACCTGAACGAGGTCACCCTTTTTGATCTTCATCGACTTCGCCATGAGTTAGAGCACCTCCGGCGCAAGCGAAATGATCTTCATGAACTTCTTCTCACGAAGCTCACGGCCGACCGGGCCAAAGATGCGGGTACCGCGGGGTTCACCGTCGTTCTTGAGGATGACGGCGGCGTTCTCGTCGAAACGGATGTAAGAGCCGTCCTGACGACGACGCTCCTTCACCGTACGAACGATGACCGCCTTGACGACGTCACCCTTCTTCACGTTGCCACCGGGGATTGCATCCTTGACGGTGGCGACGATGGTGTCCCCGATGCCCGCGTAACGCCGGCCGGATCCACCGAGAACACGGATGGTGAGAATTTCCTTCGCACCCGTGTTGTCAGCGACGCGGAGTCGCGACTCCTGCTGGATCACAGATAACTCCTGATGTTTACGTCCAGGCGGGGGCCTGAACCGGTCCCGCGGTTCGTTTCACCGAACCGCGGGACCGGGACAAGCACCCCGTCGGCGTTCGCTACTGTGCTTTGCCACACGCAGAGTCACAAGGACCCGCGCTGGTAGCAAAAAACAGGATTACTTGGCCTTCTCGAGGATCTCGACGATGCGCCAGCGCTTGTTGGCAGACAGCGGCCGGGTCTCCATAAGGATGACACGGTCACCGATGCCGCACTCGTTCTGCTCGTCGTGCGCCTGCAGCTTGTTCGTACGGCGGATGACCTTGCCGTACTTCGGGTGCTTGACGCGGTCTTCGACGGCGACGACGACGGTTTTATCCATCTTGTCGCTGACGACGAGGCCCTCACGTGTCTTGCGGAAACCGCGCGACTCAGTGCTCTCAGCTTCGGTCATCTCAGTCTTCTCGCTCATGCCGCATCCCCCGTCTCGACGATGCCGAGCTCGCGCTCACGCATCAGCGTGTAGATACGGGCGATGTCCTTACGGACGGCCTTGAGCCGACCGTGATTCTCGAGCTGTCCGGTCGCCGCTTGGAAACGGAGGTTGAACAGCTCCTCCTTGGCCTCACGGAGCTTGCCGACGAGATCCTCGTCACCAAGCTCGCGCAGCTCGGCCGCCTTGATACCGGTGGCCATTACGCCTCACCTGCCTCGCGCCGGACGATCCGGGCCTTCATCGGAAGCTTGTGAATAGCGCGGGTGAGCGCCTCACGAGCAACCTTCTCATTCGGGAACGACAGCTCGAACATCACGCGTCCGGGCTTCACGTTCGCCACCCACCACTCGGGCGAACCCTTACCGGAACCCATGCGGGTTTCGGCCGGCTTCTTCGTGAGCGGGCGGTCCGGGTAAATGTTGATCCAGACCTTGCCACCACGCTTGATATGACGGGTGATGGCGATACGAGCGGACTCGATCTGCCGGTTCGTCACATAAGCCTGGCCCAGCGCCTGGATGCCGTACTCGCCGAAGGCGAGTTCGGTGCCGCCCTTAGCGCGTCCACCACGCTTGGGGTGGTGCTGCTTGCGGTGCTTGACCCTACGAGGGATAAGCATCGGGGTCAGGCCTCCGTTCCGGGGGTCTCAGCCGGAGCAGCAGCCTCGGCGGAGGCCGGAGCCTTCCCCTCGGTCTGCGGGCCACGGCCACCACGGCCACCACGCTCGCCACGGGGACCGCCAGCGCCACCGGCACCGCCGGCGCCACCGCGCTCGCCACCACGCGCGCCGCCACGGGGGCGGTCGGTGGCGGGACCACGGGCCGGGCGGTTACCCGCACGGGCTGCAGCGTTCTCCTCGCGGACCTCACGGATGTTCTTAACGTCGCCCTTGTAGATCCAGACCTTCACGCCGATGCGGCCGAAGGTGGTCTTGGCCTCGAAGAAGCCGTAGTCGACGTTGGCGCGGAGCGTGTGCAGCGGCACACGACCCTCGCGGTAGAACTCCGAGCGGGACATCTCGGCGCCGCCGAGACGACCCGAGCACTGGATCTTGATGCCCTTGGCACCGGACTTCATCGTCGTCTGCATCGCCTTGCGCATGGCACGGCGGAACGAGACGCGCGAGGAAAGCTGCTCCGCGACACCCTGAGCGACGAGCTGAGCGTCAATCTCCGGGTTCTTCACCTCGAGGATGTTCAGCTGCACCTGCTTGCCGGTGAGCTTCTCGAGGTTCGTGCGGATGCGGTCGGCTTCCGCACCACGACGGCCGATGACAATGCCCGGCCGGGCGGTGTGGATGTCGACGCGGACGCGGTCGCGGGTGCGCTCGATCTCAACCTTCGAGATGCCGGCCCGCTCCATGCCCTGCGTCATCATCCTGCGGATGGCGACGTCTTCCTTGACGTAGTCACTGTAAAGCTTGTCGGCGTACCAGCGGGACTTGAAGTCCGTGGTGATGCCGAGTCGGAACCCGTGCGGGTTAATTTTCTGGCCCACTAGCGGGTCACCTCCTTCTCAGCGACAACCACTGTGATGTGGCTGGTGCGCTTACGGATGCGGTACGCCCGACCCTGCGCACGTGGACGGAAACGCTTGAGGGTAGGACCCTCGTCCACGTATGCGCTGGATACGAACAGCTTGTTCGTGTCCAGGTTGTGATTGTTGCCAGCATTGGCGATAGCGCTGTCAAGCACCTTGCCGACCGGCTCACTCGCGGCCTGCGGGGCGAATCGCAGGACCGCCTGGGCCTCCGCGGCATCCATGCCACGGATGAGGTCCACCACACGGCGGGCCTTCATGGGCGTGACGCGGATGTACCGCGCCTGGGCCCTGGCTTCCATGGTCGTCCCTTCGGTGTAAGTCATAGTCTTCGCACCCCGCCTTAGCGGCGCTTCGACTTGCGGTCGTCCTTGACGTGGCCGCGGAAGGTGCGGGTCGGCGCAAACTCGCCGAGCTTGTGCCCGACCATCGACTCGGTGACGAACACCGGGATGTGCTTACGGCCGTCATGCACCGCAATGGTGTGACCCAACATCGCCGGAGAGATCATCGAGCGGCGGGACCAGGTCTTGATGACGTTCTTGGTGCCCTTGTCATTCTGAGCGTCCACCTTTTTTGAAAGGTGGTCGTCGATGAAGGGCCCCTTCTTGAGGCTGCGCGGCATCGAGACTGCTCCTAGCGCTTCTTGTTCGTCTTGCGGCGGCGGATGATCAGCTTGTCGCTGGCCTTCTTAGGCCGACGGGTGCGGCCTTCCTTCTGGCCCCACGGGCTGACCGGGTGGCGACCACCGGAGGTCTTACCCTCACCACCACCGTGCGGGTGGTCTACCGGGTTCATCGCCACGCCACGCACGGAGGGGCGCTTGCCCTTCCAGCGCATGCGGCCGGCCTTGCCCCAGTTGATGTTCGACTGCTCGGCGTTGCCGACCTCGCCAATCGTGGCGCGGCAGCGGACGTCGACCAGGCGAATTTCACCGGAAGGCATACGGAGGGTCGCGTGCGTACCCTCACGAGCCAGCAGCTGAACACTCGCACCGGCGGAGCGGGCCATCTTGGCCCCGCCACCCGGACGAAGTTCGATCGCGTGGATGACCGTACCGACCGGGATGTTCCGGAGCGGCATGTTGTTGCCCGGCTTGATGTCAGCGCCGGGACCGCTCTCGATGCGGTCGCCCTGCTGAATCTTGTTCGGGGCCAGGATGTAACGCTTCTCGCCGTCTGCGTAGTGCAGAAGCGCGATACGCGCGGTGCGGTTCGGGTCGTACTCGATGTGAGCGACCTTCGCCGGGACGCCGTCCTTGTCGTGACGACGGAAGTCGATTACGCGGAACGCACGCTTGTGGCCGCCACCCTGGTGGCGGACCGTGATGCGACCGCTGTTGTTACGACCACCCTTGCTGTGAAGGGGGCGAACCAGCGACTTCTCCGGCGTGGACCGCGTGATCTCGACGAAGTCGGCGACGCTGGCGCCACGACGGCCCGGCGTTGTCGGCTTGTACTTACGGATGCCCATGGCTTCTCTTAGTCCTCGTCCGTATCAGCGGCCGTCAGGCGACGGGACCACCGAAGATGTCGATCCGCTCACCCTCAGCGAGGGTGACGATCGCACGCTTCGTGTCCTTGCGCTTGCCGAAACCAGCCTTGGTCCGCTTGCGCTTGCCGCGCCGGTTGATCGTGTTCACGCTCTCGACCTTGACCCCGAAGACCGCGGTGACGGCCTGCTTGATCTCAGTCTTGTTAGAGCCCGGAGCCACGATGAACGTGTACTTGTTCTCGTCGAGCAGTCCGTAGGACTTCTCGGAGATAACCGGCTTCACAAGCACGTCACGCGGGTCCGTGAAGGTCTTGCTGGTGACGTCGCTCATCAGGCGTCGCTCCCTTCGAGCTCGCTCGAGGTCGCAACGGCCTTGACCGACTTGCCCGAGGGCGAGCCAGCGATGAACCGCTCCAGCGCAGCCTTCGTGAAGACCACGTCGTCGGAGACGAGCACGTCGTAGGTGTTCAGCTGACCGGGCTCGAGAACGTGGACCTCATCGAGGTTCCGCGCGGAGAGCCAGGCAACCGTGTCGGACCGCTCAGCGATCAGCAGCACGTGCTTACGCGTGCTGATCAGGCCGAGCAGCGTCTTTGCGGCCTTGGTCGAAACGGCGTCGCCTTCGACGACAGCCTCGACGCAGTGGATACGCGCGTGGCGGGCCCGGTCCGAGAGGGCACCGCGCAGAGCGGCGGCCTTCATCTTCTTCGGGGTCCGCTGCTCGTAGTCACGCGGCTGCGGGCCGTGGACGACGCCACCGCCGACGAACTGCGGCGCGCGGGTCGAACCCTGACGGGCGCGACCTGTGCCCTTCTGGCGGTAAGGCTTGCGCCCACCGCCGCGGACCTCGCCACGGGTCTTGGTCTTGTGCGTGCCCTGACGGGCGGCGGCGAGCTGGGCCACGACGACCTGGTGGATCGTCGGGATGCTCACCTGCGCATCGAAAATCTCAGCCGGGAGCTCGAAAGTCCCGGTCTTCTCGCCGGCCGGCGAGAGGAGGTCAATAGTGCTCACTGCTTCACCCCTTCGCCGCGGTGCGGACCAGGACGAGGCCACCGTTGGGGCCGGGGACGGCGCCCTTGATGAGCAGCAGCCCCTTCTCCGTGTCGACGGCGTGGACGGTCAGGTTCTGGATGGACACACGCTCGTTGCCCATGCGACCAGCCATACGCATGCCCTTGAACACACGACCGGGAGTCGCACAGCCACCGATGGAGCCCGGCTTGCGGTGCATCTTGTGCGCACCGTGGGACGCCGGACCACCGTGGAAGCCGTGACGCTTCATAACACCGGCGGTGCCCTTACCCTTCGAGGTGCCCGCGACATCGACCTTCTGGCCGGCCTCGAACGTCTCGACGGTGATTTCCTGGCCGAGCGTGTACTCGGAAGCATCCGCAGTGCGGATCTCAACCAGGTGGCGGCGCGGCGTAACGCCGGCCTTCGCGAAATGGCCTGCCATCGGCTTGTTGACCTTGCGCGGGTCAATTGCGCCGTAGGCGATCTGGACCGCGGAGTAGCCGTCGGTCTCTGCTGCCGCGACCTTAGTCACGACACAGGGACCAGCCTGCACCACGGTCACCGGGACGACGCGGTTGTTCTCGTCCCAGACCTGGGTCATGCCGAGCTTGGTGCCCAGGACGCCCTTAATCTGCTTCGTCATCTCGGTGCGTCCCTCAGAGCTTGATCTCGATGTCGACGCCAGCCGGCAGGTCGAGACGCATAAGCGAGTCAACCGTCTTCGGCGTGGGGTCGAGAATGTCGATGAGCCGCTTGTGAGTGCGCATCTCGAAGTGCTCGCGCGAGTCTTTGTACTTGTGCGGCGAGCGGATGACGCAGTACACGTTCTTCTCGGTCGGCAGCGGCACCGGGCCCGCGACCTGAGCACCAGTACGTGTCACCGTCTCGACGATCTTGCGCGCCGAGCTGTCGATGACCTCGTGGTCGTAGGCCTTGAGCCGGATGCGGATCTTCTGTCCCGCCATGGCTGGTTCGAATTCCTTCTCTCGTACCGCTGCTTTTCGTAACCGGACAGGTCCCAGGTGGGTCTGCCGGCGGCGCCCTCAGCGGCGACCCGATGGGACTTTCCTCCGACCCCCGCGGTCGGGCGTGTCGCGCTAGTGGCGATACGCATCCCTGAAATAGGGATGACCTCAACTCCCGCCGATTGAAATCGCACATCATCCGGTTCCGTCTTCGCTTCGCTCAGACGTAATCGGCGCGCGACCTCACGGCCAGAACACCCACGGGGACCGGCGAGTCCTCGCCACGATGCATACACACCTGTGACGGTCACCGGGCGCCAGGTTGGCCCACTACGCACTACCGGGAAGATTCCCACATTGCCCCAAGGGGCGAATGCCTAGGAGTTGCTTCCCAGCCCTCCGCGGAGAGAGGGCGCGCTGCAGCAAGGCTCAACCGAGCAACTTGATTAGTATGCCGTACGGATACGGCATTTGGCCAATCGGGGCATGTTCACGCCCCACAGCCGTTGACTGCGGGACCATCCCCCGATCCGCTATCGGATCAGGTCAGCCCCCAGCCCCGCCCTGCCGGAGCAGAGCGGGGCTGGGAACCAGAGCCTCAGCACTGTCAGGTGGTCTTACGACCAACTGTGCGGTGCTTACTTGAGGATCTTGATGACCTGGCCGGCGCCCACGGTCCGACCACCCTCGCGGATGGCGAACTTCAGGCCCTCTTCCATCGCGATCGGCTGGATCAGCTGGACGTTCATGGTGGTGTTGTCACCAGGCATGACCATCTCGGTGCCCTCGGGGAGGGTCACAACGCCAGTCACGTCCGTCGTACGGAAGTAGAACTGCGGGCGGTAGTTGTTGAAGAACGGCGTGTGACGGCCACCCTCGTCCTTCGACAGGATGTACGACTGGGCCTCAAACTCGGTGTGCGGCGTAACCGACCCCGGCTTGATGATGACCTGGCCGCGCTCGACGTCCTCGCGCTTGATGCCACGGAGGAGCAGACCGACGTTCTCGCCGGCCTGACCCTCGTCGAGCAGCTTGCGGAACATCTCGATACCGGTGACCGTGGTGGTGGTCTTGGTGTCGCGGATACCGACGATGTCGACGGTCTCGTTGACCTTGACCACGCCACGCTCGATACGACCGGTGACGACGGTTCCACGACCGGTGATCGTGAAGACGTCCTCGACGGGCATCAGGAACGGCTTGTCGACGTCACGCGGCGGAATCGGGATCGACTCGTCGACCGCGGCCATCAGACCGAGAAGCTTCTCGCCCCACTCCTTGTCGCCCTCGAGCGCCTTGAGCGCCGAGACACGCACGACCGGAATGTCGTCGCCCGGGTACTCGTACTCGCTGAGGAGCTCGCGCACCTCAAGCTCGACGAGCTCCAGGATCTCTTCGTCGTCCACCATGTCGGCCTTGTTCAGCGCGACGACGATGGAGGGGACGCCGACCTGGCGGGCCAGGAGCACGTGCTCCTTGGTCTGCGGCATCGGGCCGTCAGTGGCGGCGACCACGAGGATGGCACCGTCCATCTGCGCGGCACCGGTGATCATGTTCTTGATGTAGTCCGCGTGACCGGGGCAGTCGACGTGGGCGTAGTGACGGCTCTCCGTCTGGTACTCGACGTGCGCGATCGAGATGGTGATACCGCGCTGCCGCTCCTCAGGCGCCTTGTCGATCTGGTCGAACGGCGTGAAGGGGTTGATATCCGGGTGCGCGTCGTGCAGCACCTTGGTGATCGCCGCGGTAAGGGTCGTCTTACCGTGGTCGATGTGACCAATGGTGCCGATGTTGACGTGCGGCTTAGTCCGCTCGAACTTCGCCTTCGCCACTGCGTCCTCCTGTGGACTGGTTCTTTTACGCCGTACGACGTCGGGGGGTCAAGATGGAGCTGGGCCGGCGGCCGGGGACTCTTTCAACGGAGTCCCCGGCCGACCAGTCCGGTCGTAAGTGCTATTCGCCGCGGGACTTCGCGATGATCTCTTCCGCCACGTTCCGGGGAACCTCGGCGTAGGAGTCGAACTGCATGGAGTAGCTCGCGCGACCCGAAGTCTTGCTGCGGAGGTCGCCGACGTAGCCGAACATCTCCGAAAGCGGGACCAGGGCCTTGACGACACGGGCACCGAAGCGCTCATCCATGGCCTGGATCTGGCCACGGCGCGAGTTCAGGTCGCCGATCACGTCACCCATGTAGTCCTCAGGGGTGGTGACCTCGACGGCCATCATCGGCTCGAGGAGAGCCGGGCTGGCGCGACGGGCGCCTTCCTTGAAGGCCTGCGAACCGGCGATCTTGAACGCGAGCTCCGAGGAGTCCACGTCGTGGTAACCACCGTCGAGCAGGGTCATCCGGATGCCCACCATCGGGTATCCGGCCAGGATGCCGAACTGCATGGCTTCCTGTGCGCCCGCGTCCACCGAGGGGATGTACTCCTTCGGGATACGGCCGCCGGTGACCTTGTTGACGAACTCGTAGCCGTCGCCTTCCATCGGCTCAAGCGCGATCTGCACCTTGGCAAACTGACCGGTACCACCGGTCTGCTTCTTGTGGGTGTAGTCGACACGCTCAACGGTCTGGCGAATCGTCTCGCGGTAGGCCACCTGCGGCTTACCGACGTTCGCCTCGACCTTGAACTCGCGCCTCATACGGTCGACCAGCACCTCGAGGTGCAGCTCGCCCATACCGCCGATGATCGTCTGGCCGGTCTCTTCGTCGGTGTGAACCTGGAAGGACGGGTCTTCAGCCGCCAGGGACTGGATGGCGACACCCAGCTTCTCCTGGTCGCCCTTGGACTTCGGCTCGATCGCGACCTGGATGACCGGGGCCGGGAACGTCATCGACTCGAGGATCACCGGGCTGGCGGGGTCGCAGAGCGTCTCGCCAGTGGTGGTGTCCTTCAGGCCCATGACGGCGACGATGTCGCCCGCGCCCACCATCGGGATCTCCTCACGCTTGTTAGCGTGCATACGGTAGATCTTGCCGATGCGCTCCTTCTTGCCCTTGACCGAGTTCAGCACGAAGCTGCCGGCCTCAAGGACACCCGAGTAAACCCGGACGAAGGTGAGCTTGCCCAGGTGCGGGTCACGCATGATCTTGAACGCCAGGCCGGAGAAGGGTTCTTCATTGCTCGGCTGGCGAACAATGACCTCTTCCGGGTTCCTGACGCCGTGACCCTGGATGCCCGAGATGTCGAGCGGCGACGGGAGGTAACGCACGACCGCGTCGAGCAGGGGCTGAACACCCTTGTTCTTGAACGCGGTACCGCAGAACACCGGGGAGAACGTCGGCTTCGTCTTGTTGTCGCCCAGGGTCGAAGCGATGGTCGCGCGACGGATCGCGGCGATCAGCTCTTCCTCGGAGGGCTCTTTGCCCTCGAGGTAAAGCTCCATCATTTCGTCGTCGAACTCGGCGATCGTCTCAAGCAGCTTGCCGCGCCAGAGCTGAGCAGCCTCGGTGTGCGTGGCCGGGATGTCGACGGTGTCGTACATCTCGCCCTTGGCTGCCTCGGCGGTCCAGACCAGAGCCTTCATCGCAACGAGGTCGACGACGCCCTGGAAGTCCATCTCGGTACCGATGGGCAGCTGCATGACCAGCGGGACCGCACCAAGGCGGTCGCTGATCATGTCGACGCAACGGTGGAACTCAGCACCGGTGCGGTCGAGCTTGTTGACAAAGCAAATGCGGGGGACGCCGTAACGGTCGGCCTGACGCCAGACCGTCTCGGACTGCGGCTCGACGCCGGCGACACCGTCGAAGACGGTGACGGCGCCGTCGAGGACGCGGAGCGAACGCTCTACCTCGACCGTGAAGTCCACGTGACCGGGGGTGTCGATGATGTTGATGGTGTTCTCAACGTCATCGAGGGACCAGTGACAGGTCGTCGCGGCCGACGTGATCGTGATGCCGCGCTCCTGCTCCTGCTCCATCCAGTCCATCGTGGCAGCGCCCTCGTGGACTTCACCGATCTTGTAGTTCACACCGGTGTAGAACAGGATGCGCTCGGTCGTGGTCGTCTTGCCCGCGTCGATGTGGGCCATGATCCCGATGTTGCGGACCCTGGCCAGGTCAAGCGAAGTGGTGGCCATATGGCTCAGTCTTCTCTCGTATCTCGTTCGACGGGGTTACGACTACCAGCGGTAGTGCGCGAAGGCCTTGTTGGACTCGGCCATCTTGTGAGTGTCCTCGCGGCGCTTGACCGCGGCACCCAGACCGTTGCTCGCGTCCAGGATCTCGTTCATCAGACGCTCGGTCATGGTCTTCTCACGACGGGCGCGGGAGTAACCCACGAGCCAGCGGAGGGCCAGAGTCGTCTGACGCGGAACGCGAACCTCGACCGGCACCTGGTAGGTCGCGCCACCGACACGGCGGCTGCGGACCTCAAGGGTCGGCTTGACGTTCTCGAGCGCGCGCTTGAGCGTGATCACCGGGTCGGTACCGGTCTTCTCGCGGCAGCCTTCGAGAGCGCCGTACACGATGCGCTCAGCGACGGAACGCTTGCCGCTGAGGAGAACCTTGTTCACCAGCGCGGTGACGAGCGGCGAGTTGTAGACCGGGTCGATGATGACCGGTCGCTTCGGAGCAGGACCCTTGCGCGGCATTAGCTCTTCTCCTTCTTGGCGCCGTAACGGCTCCGCGCCTGCTTGCGGTTCTTGACACCCTGGGTGTCAAGCGAACCGCGAATGATCTTGTAGCGAACGCCGGGAAGGTCCTTCACTCGGCCACCGCGAACGAGCACGATCGAGTGCTCCTGGAGGTTGTGACCCTCTCCAGGAATGTAGGCCGTAACCTCGATACCGCTGGTGAGGCGCACACGGGCCACCTTGCGAAGCGCCGAGTTCGGCTTCTTCGGGGTGGTGGTGTACACACGGGTGCACACGCCGCGACGCTGCGGGCTCCCCTTAAGGGCAGGAGTCTTGGCCTTATTGACCTTGTCCTGCCGGCCCTTTCGGACCAGCTGCTGGATCGTGGGCACCGCGTCTCCGTCTTCTTCGAACTAATGGGTCGTCTTGAACAAGCGACCTCGCCTTATGGCATGGCCTGGTGGATCACCTACGAGGGAGCCCACACTCGCCCCGATCCGACCCCCGCGGTCGGGCGTGTCGCCCGAACTACTGCGGTGTCGTTTCCGGAAGGCAAGTGGATGTGAGTCGCTTCCGCGGCCCGGCAGCCGGCTGGCCGGCCGGCTGGTCCCCTGTGACAAGGACTTGTGAGCACGCGCAAGAACCCAGGGAAACCCCAGGCACAAGAAGAGAGACTACCTACCACAGCACCTGAGGTCAAAGCGAAAAGGCCGACCTCGGATGTTGCCCCGCTTCCACCCTTTCCAAGCCTGCAAAGCCTGGTTGGCGGAGTCGGTCCGGGTAAGGAACCCTCGTTCCAGGGGCAAGCGTATCCGGTCCTGTCCTGCCCGCAAAACGACTGAGGCCCCACATGCCCCCGGAAGGGGATGTGGGGCCTCAGTCAGGCTTACGCCTCCGTCCTGACCGTAGTGCCCGGTCCGGACCGCACTGCTAGTTCTGGTAGCCGCCGAAGTCGTACTCCTCAAGCGGAACGGCCTGGCCGGAGCCAGTGCCGAACGCCGAGTAGTCAGCCTCGTCGTACCCGGACATCGAGTACATCGCAGCCTTCGCCTCTTCGGTGGGCTCGACCCGGATGTTGCGGTAACGGGGCATGCCCGTACCGGCCGGGATGAGCTTACCGAGGATGACGTTCTCCTTCAGGCCCAGGAGCGGGTCCGACTTGGCGTGGATCGCCGCGTCGGTCAGCACCCTGGTGGTCTCCTGGAAAGAGGCCGCCGACAGCCACGACTCTGTGGCCAGCGACGCCTTGGTGATACCCATGAGCTGCGGACGACCGGAGGCCGGCTGACCGGACTCGGACATCACACGGCGGTTCTCCGTCTCGAAGCGACCGCGCTCGACCAGCTCACCGGGCAGCAGCTCGGCGTCACCGGACTCAATGATCGTCACACGGCGGAGCATCTGCCGAACGATGATCTCGATGTGCTTGTCGTGGATCGACACGCCCTGCGAGCGGTAGACCCGCTGGACCTCGTCCACCAGGTGGATCTGGACCGCGCGCTGACCGAGGATGCGGAGCACGTCGTGCGGGTTGACCGCACCGACCATCATCTTCTGGCCGACCTCGACGTGGTCACCCTCGACAACCAGCAGGCGCGAACGCTTGCTGACCGGGTACGCGAGTTCTTCCGTACCGTCGTCCGGCACGACCACGATCTTGCGGGTCTTGTCGGTGTCGTCGATCCGGACCCGGCCGACAGCCTCGCTGATCGGGGCCACGCCCTTGGGGGTACGGGCCTCGAAGAGCTCGACGACACGGGGCAGACCCTGCGTGATGTCGTCACCGGCCACACCACCGGTGTGGAAGGTACGCATCGTCAGCTGCGTGCCGGGCTCACCGATGGACTGGGCGGCGATGATGCCGACCGCCTCACCGATGTCGACCAGCTTGCCGGTGGCCAGCGAGCGGCCGTAGCACATGGCGCACGTGCCGACCTTGGACTCGCAGGTCAGGATCGAGCGGGTCTTGACCGACTCGACACCGGCCGCGATCAGCGCGTCGATGATGACGTCACCCAGGTCGGTGTTCGCCGTCGCCACGACCTTGCCGTCGACGAGGACGTCCTCGGCCAGGTTGCGGGCGTAGACGCCGGTCTCGACGTCGTCGTCCTTGCGCAGGACACCGTCCGCACCGCGGTCGGCGATCTTCAGCGTGAGGCCGCGGTCGGTACCGCAGTCCTCCTCGCGGATGATCACGTCCTGCGAGACGTCAACGAGACGACGGGTCAGGTAACCCGAGTCAGCTGTACGCAGGGCCGTGTCAGCCAGGCCCTTACGGGCGCCGTGGGTGGAGATGAAGTACTCAAGGACGGACAGGCCCTCACGGAACGATGCCTTAATCGGCCGCGGGATGGTCTCGTTCTTGGCGTTCGCCACCAGACCACGCATACCGGCGATCTGACGCATCTGCATCATGTTTCCGCGAGCACCCGAGTCGACCATCATGAAGATGGGGTTCGTCTTCGGGAAGTTCGCGTTCATCGCGTCGGCGACCTCGTTGGTCGCCTTCGTCCAGATCGCGATCTGCTCCTGAGCGCGCTCGTCCTTGGTGATCAGACCGCGCTCGTACTGCTTCTGGACCTTGTCGGCCTGCGCTTCGTAGCCCTCAAGGATCTGGGCCTTCTGCGGCGGGACGACGATGTCCGAGATCGACACGGTGACACCCGAGCGCGTGGCCCAGTGGAAACCGGTCGCCTTCAGGTTGTCCAGCGTCGCGGCGACGACAACCTTCGGGTAGCGCTCGGCGAGGTCGTTGACGATCGTCGACAGCTGCTTCTTGTCGATCTCGCTGTCGACGAACGGGTAGTCCGCCGGCAGGAGCTCGTTGAACAGCGCGCGGCCCAGCGTCGTCTTCAGACGGATCGCGTCGCCCGGCTCCCAGCCGTCCGGCGCGGTCCACTCACGGCCCGGGACCGTACCGGCCGGCAGGCGGAGCTCGACCTGCGACTGCAGGTCCAGCGTGCCGCTGTCGAAGGCCATGATGGCCTCCGCCGTGGACGAGAACGCCCGGCCGACACCCTTGAGGTTCTCGCGGTCCGAGGTCAGGAAGAACAGACCCAGCACCATGTCCTGGGTCGGCATGGTGACGGGACGACCGTCTGCCGGCTTCAGGATGTTGTTCGAGGACAGCATCAGGATGCGGGCCTCGGCCTGCGCCTCCGCGGAGAGCGGAAGGTGCACGGCCATCTGGTCACCGTCGAAGTCCGCGTTGAACGCGGTGCAGACGAGCGGGTGGATCTGGATGGCCTTGCCCTCGACCAGCTGCGGCTCGAAGGCCTGGATACCCAGACGGTGCAGCGTGGGCGCACGGTTCAGCAACACCGGGTGCTCGGCGATGACCTCTTCGAGGACATCCCAGACCACCGGACGGGCACGCTCGACCATGCGCTTGGCCGACTTGATGTTCTGCGCGTGGTTCAGGTCGACCAGGCGCTTCATCACGAACGGCTTGAAGAGCTCCAGCGCCATGGCCTTGGGGAGACCACACTGGTGCAGCTTCAGCTGCGGGCCGACGACGATGACCGAACGGGCCGAGTAGTCGACACGCTTGCCCAGCAGGTTCTGACGGAACCGACCCTGCTTGCCCTTGAGCATGTCGCTCAGGGACTTCAGCGGACGGTTGCCGGGACCCGTGACCGGGCGGCCACGACGGCCGTTGTCGAAGAGCGCGTCGACCGCTTCCTGCAGCATCCGCTTCTCGTTGTTCACGATGATCTCGGGGGCACCGAGGTCAAGGAGACGCTTAAGGCGGTTGTTGCGGTTGATCACACGGCGGTACAGGTCGTTCAGGTCGGAGGTCGCGAAGCGGCCACCGTCCAGCTGCACCATCGGACGCAGGTCCGGCGGGATCACGGGGACGCAGTCGAGCACCATGCCGCTGGGGCTGTTGCGCGTCTGCTGGAACGCCGTGACGACCTTCAGCCGCTTGAGGGCGCGGGTCTTCTTCTGACCCTTGCCACTGCGGATGATCTCGCGGAGCTTCTCCGACTCGGCGTCGAGGTCGAAGGACTCCAGGCGACGCTGGAGCGCCTGGGCGCCCATCGAGCCCGAGAAGTACGTGCCGAAGCGGTCACGCATCTCACGGAACAGGATCTCGTCGCCCTCAAGGTCCTGGACCTTGAGGTTCTTGAACCGGGTCCAGACCTCGTCGAGACGGTCGAGCTCGCGCTGGTTGCGGTCGCGCAGCTGCTTCATCTCACGCTCGGCGCCTTCACGCACCTTGCGGCGGACGTCGGCCTTCGCGCCTTCGGCCTCAAGCGCGGCGAGGTCGGCTTCCGCCTTCTTCTGCCGCTCTTCGAGGGCCGAGTCACGGCGCTGCTCGACCTGCTGACGCTCCACCGAGATTTTGGTCTCGAGGGACGGCAGGTCGCGCTGGCGACGCTCATCGTCGACCATCGTGATCATGTACGCCGCGAAGTAGATGACCTTTTCGAGGTCCTTCGGGGCGAGGTCGAGCAGGTAGCCGAGCCGGCTGGGCACACCCTTGAAGTACCAGATGTGGGTAACCGGCGCGGCGAGCTCGATGTGGCCCATCCGCTCACGACGCACCTTGGCGCGAGTGACTTCCACGCCGCAGCGTTCGCAGATGATGCCCTTGAAACGGACGCGCTTGTACTTGCCGCAGTAGCACTCCCAGTCCCGGGTAGGACCGAAGATCTTCTCGCAGAAGAGCCCGTCCTTTTCCGGCTTCAGGGTGCGGTAGTTGATGGTTTCGGGCTTCTTTACTTCACCGTGCGACCAGGTACGGATGTCGTCAGCGGTGGCGAGGCCGATACGCAGCTCGTCGAAGAAGTTGACGTCGAGCACTGTTTCGTCAATCCCTCTTTCGGGGTTTGTCCTGCCGGGCGGCCGGGGGCTGCCGCACTACAGGCTGTGTCTTCATCATGGTCGGGCGGAGGAAGCCGGAGACCCGCGTCCAGACGGGGCTCCGGCTGTCCGTCAGACCTCTTCGACGCTGCTCGGCTCCCGCCGGGACAGGTCGATACCAAGCTCTTCCGCGGCACGGAAGACGTCCTCGTCCGTGTCGCGCATCTCGATCGACATACCGTCCGAAGACAGCACCTCGACGTTGAGGCAGAGCGACTGCATTTCCTTGATGAGCACCTTGAAGGACTCGGGAATGCCAGGCTCGGGGATGTTCTCGCCCTTGACGATGGCCTCGTAGACCTTCACACGGCCGAGCACGTCGTCGGACTTGATGGTCAGCAGTTCCTGGAGGGCGTAAGCGGCACCGTATGCCTCAAGTGCCCACACCTCCATCTCACCGAAGCGCTGGCCGCCGAACTGGGCCTTACCACCCAGCGGCTGCTGGGTGATCATCGAGTACGGACCGGTCGAACGCGCGTGGAGCTTGTCGTCGACCAGGTGGTGCAGCTTGAGGATGTACATGTACCCGACCGAGACCGGGTGCGGGAACGGCTCGCCGGAGCGGCCGTCGTACATCTTCGCCTTGCCCGAACTGTCGATGAGCCGGACGCCGTCACGGGTCTTGCTCGTCGAGTCGAGGAGACCGGTGATCTCCTCTTCACGCGCGCCGTCGAAGACGGGGGTGGCGGTCTTCGTCCAGGGCTCGCCCTGGTCGGCACCGATGCCGCGGAGGCGGCGCTTCCACTCCTCGTCGTCTCCCTCGACCTTCCAGCCGCGGGAGGCGATCCACCCGAGGTGGGTTTCGAGGACCTGGCCCGGGTTCATCCGGGACGGGACACCCAGCGGGTTGAGGATGATGTCGACCGGGGTGCCGTCCTCCAGGAACGGCATGTCCTCGACCGGCAGGATCTTCGAGATGACGCCCTTGTTGCCGTGGCGGCCGGCGAGCTTGTCACCGTTGGTGATCTTGCGCTTCTGCGCCACGTAGACACGGACCAGCTGGTTGACGCCCGGGGGCAGCTCGTCGCCGGCCTCGCGGTCGAACAGCCGGACACCGATGATCTTGCCCTGCTCGCCGTGCGGCACCTTCAGCGACGTGTCGCGCACCTCGCGCGCCTTCTCACCGAAGATCGCACGGAGCAGACGCTCCTCCGGGGTCAGCTCGGTCTCGCCCTTGGGCGTGACCTTGCCGACCAGGATGTCGCCGGGCACGACGTCGGCGCCGATGCGGATGATGCCGCGCTCGTCGAGGTCCGCGAGGACTTCCTCGGAGACGTTCGGGATGTCCCGGGTGATCTCCTCCGGACCGAGCTTGGTGTCACGCGCGTCGACCTCGTGCTCCTCGATGTGAATCGAGGACAGGACGTCGTCCTGTACGAGGCGCTGCGACAGGATGATCGCGTCCTCGTAGTTGTGGCCTTCCCACGGCATGAACGCCACGAGCAGGTTCTTACCGAGGGCCATCTCGCCCTCGTCGGTGCACGGGCCGTCGGCCAGCACCTGGTTGGCCTCGACGCGGGCACCCTCCAGGACGACGACCTTCTGGTTGAAGGCGGTGCCCTGGTTGGAACGCTGGAACTTCTGCACGCGGTACGTGGTGTTCGTCGCGTCGTCGTTCATCACGGTGATGTAGTCCGCGGACACATCGGTGACGACACCGGCCTTCTCGGCCAGGACCACGTCGGCTGCGTCGACCGCGGCACGGTATTCCATGCCGGTGCCGACCAGCGGGGCCTCTGCCTTGAGCAGCGGCACCGCCTGACGCATCATGTTCGCGCCCATGAGGGCGCGGTTGGCGTCGTCGTGCTCCAGGAACGGGATCATCGCGGTAGCGACGGACACCATCTGGCGCGGCGAGACGTCCATGTAGTCGATCTCGACACCGGGGAGGTAGTCGATCTCGCCGCCCTTACGGCGGACGAGGGCACGGGCCTCAGCGAAGGTGTTGTCGTCGCTCAGCGGCGCGTTGGCCTGGGCGATGACGAAGCGGTCCTCTTCGTCAGCGGTCAGGTAGTCCACGTCGTCGGTGACGACACCCTCGATGACCTTGCGGTACGGGGTCTCGACGAAGCCGAAGGCGTTGACCCGGCCGTAGGAGGCCAGCGAGCCGATCAGGCCGATGTTCGGGCCTTCAGGCGTCTCAATCGGGCACATGCGTCCGTAGTGCGACGGGTGCACGTCACGGACCTCGAAGCCGGCCCGCTCACGGGACAGACCGCCGGGGCCCAGCGCGGACAGCCGACGCTTGTGGGTCAGGCCCGACAGCGGGTTCGTCTGGTCCATGAACTGGGACAGCTGCGACGTTCCGAAGAACTCCTTGATCGACGCCACCACGGGGCGGATGTTGATCAGGGTCTGCGGGGTGATCGCTTCGACGTCCTGCGTCGTCATGCGCTCGCGCACAACGCGCTCCATCCGTGCCAGACCCGTTCGGACCTGGTTCTGGATGAGCTCGCCCACGTTGCGCAGACGGCGGTTGCCGAAGTGGTCGATGTCGTCGACCTCGACCACGACCGTCTTGCCGCTGTCACCGAGCATCTCGGTCTCACCGGCGTGCAGACGGACCATGTACTTGATCGTCGCGACGATGTCTTCGATCGTCAGGACACCGGCTTCAAGCCCCTGGCCGACCCCGAGCTTCTTGTCCACCTTGTAGCGGCCGACCTTCGCGAGGTCGTAGCGCTTCGGGTTGAAGTACAGGTTCTCCAGGAGGGTCTGCGCGGCCTCACGGGTCGGCGGCTCCCCCGGGCGCAGCTTGCGGTAGATGTCCAGGAGCGCGTCGTCCTGGCCCTGGGTGTGGTCCTTCTCCATCGTCTGGCGGATCGACTCGTAGTCGCCGAACTCTTCCAGAATCTGGTCGTTGGTCCAGCCCAGCGCCTTCAGCAGCACCGTGACGGACTGCTTGCGCTTGCGGTCGATGCGGACACCGACGGTGTCGCGCTTGTCGACCTCGAGCTCCAGCCAGGCACCACGCGAGGGGATGACCTTGGCGGAGTAGATGTCCTTGTCGGACGTCTTGTCGACCTGCTTGTCGAAGTAGACGCCCGGGGAACGCACCAGCTGCGACACCACGACACGCTCGGTGCCGTTGATGATGAAGGTGCCCTTGCTGGTCATGAGCGGGAAATCGCCCATGAACACAGTCTGGGACTTGATCTCGCCGGTTTCATTGTTCGTGAACTCCGCCGTCACGAAGAGCGGCGCGGAGAACGTGAAGTCACGCTCCTTGCACTCTTCGATCGAGTTCTTCGGCGGCTCGAAACGGTGATCGCGGAACGTCAGCGACATGGACCCGGAGAAGTCTTCGATCGGAGAGATCTCCTCGAAGATCTCCTCCAGACCGGACTTGGTCGGGACGCTCATGCCGCCGGCGATCGCGTTGTCTACCCGTGTCTTCCACGCGGCATTACCGAGCAGCCAGTCAAAGCTCTCGGTCTGCAGCGCAAGAAGGTTCGGGACCTCAAGCGGCTCGCGGATCTTGGCGAAGGAGATGCGAAGCGGGGTTGTGCTGGCGCCAGAGTTCGTTGTAGCAGTCGAGGCGTTGCGCGAGGCGGCCAAGAGGGGTCCTTCCGAGGGCTCGGACTCACAGTGCGCAGTACCGGGACAGCCTCGGTGAACGTGTGCGGACACACCGGGGTTACGTCAACAGGCAGCGCAAAGGGTCAGTGTAGCCATAAGGCACACCGCTGTCCAGCGCCTAATCGGAGGCTTCTGCGCCGCGGGGACTGCCCCGGCTGGCGACGGCTCTTCAGGACGCGTCCGAAGAATTGCGCGCCACGTCCGGTTCGTCAAGGGGCGTGGGGCCACCGGACGCGAACGAAGAAGCGGAAAACAGTACGTTTGACAGAGCGGTGCGTGGGTAGCGAGGAATCCCACCGACAAGCCCGCGCCGCAGGTCGCAGCGGGTGCGCCGGAGGGCTCACAGGCCGGACAGGGCCTGTACGGGGGCACTTGCGGAGGTATCAGGCAGGTGGGCTTGCGGAGTTCCCTGAGGGGCTCGTACGGGCGTGCGTGCGAGTCCGACGACGAAAGCAGGCCATCCGGCCATCCGACCTGAGAATCCACTCTTTGTGGTGAAGATCCGACGACTCCACCCGGGCACGTCGGGAGGGTCCAAGAAGGTCCACAACGCCCCTCCTGAACGCCTGAAGGCGGCCACCCCGTGAGGAGTGGCCGCCTTCAGGCGAATGCGGTTCAGAGCGGCTGACGCCGCCCGTCACCACACCGGGTGCAGCGGAATTACTTGACCTCGACCGAAGCGCCGGCGGTCTTGAGGGACTCGGCAGCCTTGGCTGCGACGTCCTTCGCGACCTTCTCGAGGATCGCCTTCGGCGCGCCGTCGACCAGGTCCTTGGCTTCCTTCAGACCCAGCGAGGTGAGCTCACGCACGACCTTGATGACCTGGATCTTCTTCTCGCCGGCGCCAAGGAGGATGACGTCGAACTCGTCCTGCTCCTCGGCGGCCTCGACGGCGGCAACGCCGACGGCGGCGGCGGCGACCGGGGCGGCAGCCTTAACGTCGAACGTGTCTTCGAAGACCTTCACGAACTCAGAGAGCTCGATGAGGGTCATTTCCTTGAAGTTCTCGAGCAGCTCGTCGGTGCTGAGCTTCGCCATGGTGGCGGTCCTTCCTAATTTTGCGGCAGGGCCGCGCGGTGTGGGGTGGCGGGGGCGATGCCCCCGGCGACCGGGACGGTCGGCTGGGTGAAGCTGGTCCTGCGCCGGCCGGAGCCGGAGCGGATCAGGCCTCCACGGCCTCGGTCTCGGCGGCGGGAGCCGGCTCGCCGGCACCGCCCTGCTCTACCTTGCTGCGAAGAGCTTCCGCGGTGCGGACGAACTCCGTGAGGGGGGCCTGGAAGGTTGCGGCGGCCTTCGCCATCGTCGCCTTCATTCCACCCGCCAGCTTGGCAAGCAGCACCTCGCGGGACTCGAGGTCCGCGAGCTTCTTGATCTCGTCAGCGCTAAGGGCTTTGCCCTCAAGGACACCGCCCTTGATGACGAGAAGAGGGTTCGCCTTGGCGAAGTCACGCAGGCTCTTGGCCGCCTCAACCGGGTCGCCGGAGACAAAGGCCACCGCGGACGGGCCGGCAAGCAGCTCGTCCAGCTCGGTGATCCCGGCCTCATTGGCGGCGATCTTGGTGAGCGTGTTCTTCACCACGGCGTACTGCGTGTTCTCACCGAGGTTGCGACGCAGCTCCTTGAGCTGGGCAACAGTGAGCCCACGGTACTCGGTCAGCAACGCGGCATTGGAGCTACGGAACATCTCCGTGAGCTCGGCGACCGCTGCCACCTTGTCGGGCCTCGCCATAGGGTCGGCCTCCTTCCGTGATGTGGACAACAACCGACCGTCACCGGTCGATCGGAACGCCTGCGGACCTGCCGATACGGTCGTGAGGAAAACAGACAAACAAAAACGCCCCGGCGCAGGCGCACGGGGCGTGAATCACACATCAGTGGAAACTGAAGCGGAAGAACGTCTCTCATACACCTAGCGCGGGTCGTCCGCTTGTCTGCGGATCCTTCGGTCGCGTTGTGCTCCCTGTGCGGTTTCCTTGCGGAGACTTCACGGGCACAGCGCAACGACCGGCGGTCTTTGGCAGTCCATACCGTACGTGACCGACCCGGCGACAGGCAAATCCGGGTCGGTCCACCGCACCGCCGGTGGCTGCGGTCCCTACGGAGCAGCCGTCGGGAGGAGTCCGGGGAGGCTCGACGGAAGGCCGGGGGTGCCTCCTCCACCGGTGAACTGACCGAGGTCGAAGACCTGGTCGGCGGGTGGGGCGGCCAGCTCGACCGGCACCCCGTAGTTCTTGTAGTCACCCTGGAAGACGACCGGGCCGTCAGCGGTCTTCGTGTTGCTCTCCGCGTGCACCGGCAACTTGTCGGGACCTATCCACAGGTCCAGCTTGCCGTCCGCGGTGCCGCCGGTGAAGTGCCGGGACGGGGAGCCGTTGGGCTGTTCCTCGCCGACCTCCCGCAGGTCGCCGGACTGCAGTAGCACGGTGACGGCAGCCAGCGGATCGCCGTGCCGGAGCGCGTCGACCATGAGTTGTCCGATCGCGCCCTGCCCGTCGGGACCCGTATCAGTGGTCGAGGACTTCATCCACCGCGTGCCGGGAGTGCCGTCGGCGCCCATGTTCAGGTAGACCCCCGCGGGGGTGACCCGGGTGACCGTGCGCCCGCCGCCGTCCGCCCCCGACATGGTCAGTTCCCCAGCGGTGCCCCGCTGCCAGTCGACCTTCCCGTCGAGCGTCATCGTCTCGCCCTCACCGACCTTCCGCGTGCCCGAGACCTCCGCCGACTTCCGGGCCGCCGTGGTGGCCCTGGCCTCCTCAAGGAACGCCTTCGCCCTGCCGTCGGCGGCCTTGGCCGGTTTCGCGTCGTCACTGCACGCGGTGAGCCCGCCCAGGGCTGCCACCGCGACGAACGCCGTGATGCCGGCCCCCGCTCTGCGGACTGTGCGGGTGGAAGTGGAGTGCTGCTTCTCGGACATGGTCTGAACCCCGTTCGCGCACCGTCGCTGTCGGACGTCGTGGCCCAGACGGTAGCCCCGGGGTCGGAGCCGCCTGCGGCCTCCCCCCGACCTGTCCGATTCGTCCGTACGGGAAAACAGCGACGGCCCGGTTCCCGCCACCAGTGGTGGCGGGAACCGGGCCGCAGTGCTGAAGGGTCCCGCAGGGCCTGACTCAGGGAGTCAGACTCAGACGTTCTCGTCCTCAGCGTTGAGGTTGCGGATCCGGCTCGGGTCGACCGGCACGCCGGGGCCCATGGTGCTGGAGAAGGCGACCTTCTTCATGAACCGGCCCTTGGAGGAGGACGGCTTGACACGCAGCACCTCTTCGAGGGCTGCGGCGTAGTTCTCGACGAGCTGCTCGTCGGTGAACGACGCCTTGCCGATGACGAAGTGCAGGTTCGCGTGCTTGTCCACGCGGAACTCGATCTTGCCGCCCTTGATGTCGTTCACGGCCTTGGCCACGTCCGGCGTCACGGTTCCGGTCTTCGGGTTCGGCATCAGGCCACGCGGACCGAGCACGCGGCCGAGACGGCCGACCTTGCCCATGAGGTCCGGGGTGGCGACGACGGCGTCGAAGTCGAGACGGCCCTTGGCCACCTCGTCGATGAGCTCGTCGGCGCCGACGATGTCGGCACCCGCGGCGCGGGCTGCCTCGGCACGGTCACCGGTCGCGAAGACCAGGACCCGGGCGGTCTTGCCGGTGCCGTGCGGGAGGATGACCGTGCTGCGGATCATCTGGTCGGCCTTGCGCGGGTCGACGCCCAGACGCATGGCGACCTCGACGGTCGCGTCGAACTTGGCCTTGGAGGTCTTCTTCGCCAGGCGGACGGCCGTGAGCGGGCTGTACAGCGCGTCACGGTCCACCAGGGTGGAGACCTCGCGGTAAGTCTTGCTGCGCTTCACTGATTGCTCCTGGAAGTTCTTGAGAGGAGTCGTGGTGGATGCGGGCCGAAGCATGGCCCTACCACATGGCTCTGCGACGCAGACGCGTCACAGGAGGGGCTGTGTCAGCCCTCGACCGTGATGCCCATGGAACGGGCGGTACCAGCGATGATCTTCGACGCGGCGTCGAGGTCGTTGGCGTTCAGGTCTTCCATCTTGGTCGTGGCGATCTCGCGGACCTGGGCTGCGGTGATGTTCGCGACCTTGGTCTTGTGCGGCTCGCCGGAGCCCTTCTCAACGCCTGCGGCCTTGAGGATCAGGCGCGCGGCCGGCGGCGTCTTCGTGACGAAGGTGAAGGAACGGTCTTCATAGACCGAGATCTCCACCGGCACGATGTCGCCACGCTGCGACTCGGTCGCGACGTTGTAGGCCTTGCAGAACTCCATGATGTTGACGCCGTGCTGGCCCAGTGCGGGACCGACCGGCGGCGCCGGGTTGGCCATACCGGCCTTGATCTGCAGCTTGATGACAGCTGTCAGCTTCTTCTTCTTCGGAGGCATGTTCCGGGTCCTTCGATGCGAGAGTGATTCTCAGGCGCCTCATGATCCGAATTTACGGATACACGCGACGTGGCGCCCACACAACGATAACCGCGTTGTGAAGGCGCCGGTTCCACCGCGGTCCGGGGACCCCTGACAAGAGGGGTCCCCGGGAGCGGAAGCTGTTGGAGCGAAAGGTCGCTCTCAGTTCTTCTGGATCTGGTTGAAGGACAGCTCAACCGGGGTCTCCCGGCCGAAGATCTCCACCAGACCCTTGATCTTCTGCGAGTCCGGGTTGATCTCGTTGATCGTCGCCTGGAGCGTCGCGAAGGGGCCGTCCACGACGGTGACCGAGTCGCCGACCTCGAAGTCGAGGACCTTGACCTCGGTGCGGGACTTGCCCGAACCGTCCGCGGAGGTCGCCTGCTCCTCCTCCGGCGCGAGGATCTTGAAGACCTCGTCGTGGGTGAGCGGGAAGGGCTCGTGCGCGTTGCCGACGAAGCCGGTGACACCCGGGGTGTTGCGCACGGCGCCCCACGACTGGTTCGTGAGGTCCATGCGGACCAGCACGTAGCCGGGGAACTTGTTGCGCTTGACGGTCTTGCGCTGACCGTTCTTGATCTCGACGACCTCTTCCATCGGAACCTCGACCTGGAAGATGTACTCCTCCACGTTGAGGGAGGTCGTGCGGGACTCGAGGTTGGCCTTGACCCTGTTCTCGTAACCGGCGTACGAGTGGATGACGTACCAGTCGCCCGGGGCGCGGCGCAGCGCCTCCCGGAAGTCCTCCAGCGTCTCCACCTGCTCGGCGTCGGGGTCGACCTCGGCCTCAACGGCGGCTTCGACCTCAGCCTCGACGGCCGGCTCCTGGGACTCAGCGTCCGCGTCGTCGCCCGTGGCATCGGAGGGCTTGTCATCCGCAGCGGCGACGATGTCGTCCTGCTCGGCGGCCTCGTCGGCCACAACGGCCTCGGCGACGGTCTCCTCGGGGGCGACCTCCGCCTGCTCGGACAGGGTCCCCGGCTCCTCGACGTCAGTTGCGTCGGGAGTCAGGTTCGGGTCTGACACGGTGGCTGCTTCTTCCTGGATGGAGTGCTGGATCTTGCCGCTCGAAGACACACGGCCGTCGACTTCGCCGGGCGTTAGCCGAAGACGGCGAGTGCCGCCTTGG
This sequence comes from Kitasatospora sp. UYEF31, assembly GCF_057291755.1. Lineage (NCBI taxonomy): Bacteria > Bacillati > Actinomycetota > Actinomycetes > Kitasatosporales > Streptomycetaceae > Kitasatospora > Kitasatospora sp. UYEF31. Next base: position 170,826 of record NZ_JBXAWK010000001.1, on the reverse strand, counting down.
CGAATCCGAAGTCGAGGAAGTACACGATCGCAATCATGACCAGACAGAAAATGATCACGACGTACGTGTAGGTGAGGAGCTGCTCGCGTGTGGGCCAGACCACCTTGCGCAGCTCGGCGATCACCTGCCGGTAGAACAGGGCCAGTCGCGCGAACGGGCCCTTCTTCTGCTCGGGCTTACCTGAACCGCCGACTGTCCGACGTGTCCGCCCGTTACCCGGGGGGACGCCGTCGGAATCGTCCTGCTCAGGCGTGGCCGTGGAGCCGTAGGCCTCCGTCACTCGTCCTCACCTGATCCGCTCCGGCGGGTCGCCGACAAGGCCGACGCCGCGCTAGCTGCCACTGGATTTCACGCGTGGAACTGCACACAGACCCCGGGGGCCCTGAGGGCCTTACCGAGGTCCGTGTATCGCAGGGCACGAGGGACTTGAACCCCCAACCCCCGGTTTTGGAGACCGGTGCTCTACCAATTGAGCTAGTACCCTTCGGTGGTTCCAACCTAGCCCACAGGCCGGGCGGTTTCCCACCGTGTTTCACCGACAGTCTATAAGAGCCACCATGTTGAGTGGTTGCTCGCCTGGCTGCCAGTGGATGAGTGTACGGGCTGTAGGGCCCCAGGTCGAACACGAGGTCCTGGTTGCCACACGTACGTGAAACCCGGCTGCTTCCTCGCGGGGTCGGGTGGGACGATGCTGCCCATGACGGCTCCTTCCTCCCCCTCCCCCGACAGTTCCCCTACGGCACGGCGTGTCTCCGCCCGGATCGGCGCTATCGCGGAGTCCGCGACGCTCGCGGTCGACGCCAAGGCCAAGGCCCTGAAGGCGGCCGGTCGGCCGGTGATCGGCTTCGGCGCCGGTGAGCCGGACTTCCCGACGCCGGGCTACATCGTCGACGCCGCGGTGGAGGCCTGCCGCGACCCGAAGAACCACCGGTACACCCCCGCCGGGGGCCTGCCCGAGCTGAAGGCCGCGATCGCCTCGAAGACGCTGCGCGACTCGGGCCTTGAGGTCGACGCCTCGCAGGTGCTGGTGACCAACGGCGGCAAGCAGGCCATCTACGAAGCGTTCGCCGCGATCCTCGACCCGGGGGACGAGGTCATCGTCCCCGCGCCGTACTGGACCACCTACCCCGAGTCGATCAGGCTCGCGGGCGGTGTGGCGGTCGATGTCGTCGCCGATGAGACCACCGGCTACCTGGTGTCCCTTGAGCAGCTCGAAGCGGCCCGTACGGAGCGCACGAAGGTCCTGCTGTTCGTCTCCCCGTCGAACCCGACCGGCGCGGTGTACTCCGCGGCGCAGGTCGAGGCCATCGGCAAGTGGGCTGTCGAACACGGCCTGTGGGTGCTGACCGACGAGATCTACGAGCACCTGGTGTACGGCGACGCGAAGTTCGTATCGATGCCGGCCGTGGTGCCGGAGATCCGCGACCGCTGCATCATCGTCAACGGCGTCGCCAAGACGTACGCGATGACCGGCTGGCGGGTCGGCTGGCTCATCGGTCCGAAAGACGTCGTGAAGGCCGCGACCAACCTGCAGTCGCACGCCACCTCCAACGTCTCCAACGTGGCCCAGGTGGCCGCGCTGGCCGCCGTCACGGGCGATCTGTCGGCGGTGCACGAGATGCGCACCGCGTTCGACCGGCGCCGCCACACGATGGTGCGGATGCTCAACGAGATCCCCGGGGTGTTCTGCCCCGAGCCTGAGGGCGCGTTCTACGCGTACCCGTCGGTCAAGGAGGTCCTGGGCAAGGAGATCCGCGGCAAGCGTCCGGCGACCTCCGCCGAGCTGGCCGCTCTGATCCTGGACGAGGTCGAGGTCGCCGTGGTGCCTGGTGAGGCCTTCGGCACTCCCGGCTACCTGCGGCTGTCGTACGCCCTGGGCGACGACGACCTCTCCGATGGTGTCTCGCGCATCGCGCAGCTGCTTTCCGAAGCGAAGTAGCCCTTCCACGCTGAAGGCCCGGTCCCTGGAACCCGGGAGGGCGGACCGGGCCTTCGGCGTACCGCCCACTGGACGAATTGCCTGCTTAGAACCCGATTGTCATCACCGGTTCGGGTTACGGATGCCCAACGCCCCCGGCTCGCCGGCCCGATCGGTCATCATCGGGGGATGGATCAGCGCGTGCGTGACGTGTCCCTACTCCCCAAGGCCCATCTCCACCTGCACTTCACCGGTTCGATGAGACCGTCGACGCTGCTCGACCTGGCCGACCGGTACGGCGTGCACCTGCCCGACGTGCTGACCTCGGGCACTCCGCCGAAGCTGCGGGCGACCGACGAACGCGGCTGGTTCCGCTTCCAGCGGCTGTACGACATCGCCCGGTCGTGTGTCCGCACTGCCGGCGATGTGCACCGGCTGGTCCTGGAGGCCGCCGAGGACGACCGGGCGGAGGGCTCAGGATGGCTGGAGATCCAGGTCGACCCCACGTCGTACGCCCCCCGGCTCGGCGGTCTGACACCGGCCGTGGAGACCATCCTGGACGCGGTTGAGGCCGCGACCCGGGAGACCGGTGTCGGGATCGCCGTCGTCATCGCGGCGAACCGGACGAAACACCAGATGGAAGCGCGCACCCTCGCCCGCCTCGCAGCCCAGTACACGGGCCGGGGTGTTGTGGGGTTCGGCCTGTCCAACGACGAGCGGCGGGGCCGGGCGGGCAGCTTCGAGAAGGCTTTTGAGATCGCCCGGCACGCCGGTCTGTTCGCCGATCCGCACGGCGGCGAGCTGGACGGACCGCGCAGCATCCGGGAGTGCGTGAACCTGCTCGGCGCCCGGCGGCTCGGGCACGGGGTGCGGGTGGCCGAGGACACGGAGCTGCTCGCCGAGGTCGTCCGCAAGCGCATCGTGTGCGAGGTGTGCCCCGCCTCGAATGTGGCACTCGGCGTCTACGACAACCCCGGAGAGGTGCCGCTGCGGACCCTCTTCGACGCCGGAGTGCAGATCGCTCTCGGTGCGGACGACCCGCTCCTGTTCGGTTCCCGGCTCGTGGCGCAGTACGAGACCGCCCGTACGGTCCACGGCTTCACGGACGCCGAACTCGCCACGCTGGCCCGGCAGTCGATCCTGGGATCGGTGGCGCCGTTCGAGGTCCAGCGGAAGCTGCTCGACGGTGTGGACGACTGGCTCGACTGAGGGAACGGAAGAGCCGGTGGGCCACCCTCAAGGTGAGAGCGGCCCACCGGCTCTGCGCACAGGGCCGTCAGACGGTCACCTTCACCGAGGCCTCAACTGGGGCCGCAACCGGGGTCTCAACCAGGGTCGCAACCGGGGTCACCGCAGCTGTGCCGACCCGGCTCACCTGCCGGGGCAGCAGCAGCGCGAACCCGGCGGCCAGCGCAGTGGCGGTCGCGCCCACCCACAGGGCCGGGGTCAGCCCGTCCAGGAAGGCCTCCGGTGAGGTGAAGCCGCCGTAGCTGGAGAACACCGAGGCCAGTACGGCGATCCCGAGCACCCCGCCGAGCTCGCGCAGGGCGTTGTTCGCGCCGGAGGCGATGCCCCGCTCGGCCGGACGGACGGCGCCCATCAGCAGGTTCGCGGTAGGTGCGAAGTACAGCGCCATGCCGGCGCCGGAGAGCACCAGGGCGGGCACCTGGGCGGCGTAGGACACGCTCGGGCTGGCGATCAGTGCGTACCAGGCCAGTCCGGTCGCGGACATCGTCAGGCCGGCGACGACCAGGGTCCTGCCGCCGAAGCGGGCCGACAGGAACCCGGTGAGCGGCGCGATCAGGACCGGCATCGCCGTCCACGGCAGGGTCCGGACGCCGGCTTCGAGCGGCGAGTAGCCCTGGACGCCCTGGAAGAACTGGGTGAGCAGGAAGATCGAGCCGAACACCCCGGCGAACATCAGCAGGCCCGAGGCGTTCACAGCCACCACCGCGCGGTTGCGGAAGAAGTGCATCGGCAGCATCGGCTGGGCCACCCGGCGCTCCCAGACCACGAAGGCCCCCACGAGGACGGCTCCGGCCACGATCGGGCCGGCGACATGGGCGCTGGTCCAGCCGTCGCCGTGGCCGCGCACCAGGCCGAATACGATGCCGAGCAGGCCCAGGCTGATCAGTCCTGTGCCGACAAGGTCGAGCCGCGGGTTCGCACCCTTGCTCTCGGCCAGTTTTGTCCAGGCGAGCGGCAGCAGTGCCAGGCCGATCGGTACGTTCAGCCAGAAGATCCACTGCCAGGAGCCGTGCTCCACGATCGCGCCACCGACCAGCGGGCCGACCGCGATGGACAGACCGTTGATGCCGCCCCAGACGCCCAGGGCGACCGCACGCTTCTCCGCTGACACGGCGGCAGTGAGTAGGGTCAGGCTGAGCGGCAGCAGGGCGGCGGCACCGACGCCCTGGACGGCGCGGGCGGCGATCAGCGCGCCGCTGCCCGGCGCGATCGCGGCGAGGGCCGAGGCCGCGGTGAACACCGCGAGGCCGAAGGTGAACATCTTGCGGCGGCCGAACCTGTCCCCCAGGGCCGCGCCGAGCATCAGGAGGACCGCGAAGGTGAGGGTGTAGCCGTTGACCGTCCATTCGAGCTCTTCGATGCCCGCGCCGAAGTCCGCCTTGATGGACGGCAGAGCGGTCGTGACGACCAGGTTGTCCAGGCCGGCCATGAAGACGGCCGCACCGGTGATTATCAGCGTCCACATGGCTTTGCGCGGCGCCTGGGTCTTGGTGCCTGCTCCGGTCGTGGTCACGACTCCCCCTTGCTAGTTATTGGTAACTAACTTGTCTTCTCGGACGAAAGCTCTGCTCAGGCAGTGCGATCGGATCGTTCAGTGCCGCTGCATGCACATCGGGCAGTGCGGGTGTTCACCGTGCGCCTTGGGGCCCAGGTCGTAGCGCTCGGCGGGCAGGTCGAGCGCGGCGACCACATTGCACATCATGCCCATGGCCATGAAGCCGACGGCCTCGTCGTCGTCGGCACCGGACAGTTCCTGGACGGTGCCGCGCATCCGCTCCCAGCTGACCCGGGCGATCGCCTGGATCTCCGGGTCCTGCGCGGAGGCGACGTACTGCTGCATCTGCATCAGGAGCGTTTCGCGGTCCGCGGCGAGAAGCTGCCCGTACGCCCGGCCCATGGCGTGCATGGCCTCGTGGCCGCGCAGCCCTTCGGCTGCCTTGGTGAAACAGTCCTCAACCCTCGCCGTGCACAGCTCGATCGCGGCGAGGAACAGTGCCTTCTTGGTCGGGAACAGCCGGAACAGGTACGGCTGAGACACCCCGACCCGGTTGGCGATGGTGGTGGTGGACGTGCCGTGCAAACCACCGACGGCGAACTCGGACAGTGCGGCACGGACGACGTCGACACGTCGTTCGTCTGCGCTCATCCGGATGGCGCCAGCTTTAGGTGCGGGGCTCATATCCAGTAAGTTAGCGGTCACTAACTTGACGTGTCAACGGGTCTTCCGTACGGAATTCCCGATCGTTGAACCGGCCTAGAGCTCGACGCCGACGAAGACCGGCTCGTTGACCAGTTCGACGCCGAAGGCGTCGCGGACGCCGTCACGGACCTCACGGGCCAGGGCGAGCAGGTCTTCGGTCTTGGCCGCGCCGCGGTTGGTCAACGCCAGGGTGTGCTTGGTGGAGATCCGCGCCGGTCCGGTGCCGTGGCCCTTGGTGAAGCCGGCCTTGTCGATGAGCCACGCGGCCGAGGTCTTGACCCTGCCGTCAGCAGCGGGGTGCTGTGGGACACGGACGTCCGTGCCGAGTTTTCCCTGTGCCCGGACTACGAGTTCGGCGAACTGATCCACAGTCAGGATCGGGTTCGTGAAGAACGACCCGGCACTCCAGGTGTCGTGGTCGTCGGCGTCCAGGACCATGCCCTTGCCGCGACGGAGCTCCAGAACGGCCTCGCGGGCGGCGGCGACCGGCACCCGCCCGCCCGTCTCAACTCCGAGTGTGGCGGCCAGCTCGCCGTATTTCACCGGGGCGGACAGACCACCCTGGTCAGTCAGCTGGAAGTGCACCCGCAGGACGACATAGCGGCTGTTGTTCTTGAAGATGCTGTGCCGGTAGGTGAAGCCGCACTCCGACGGGTCGAGCATGACCATCGACTTGCGTTCGCGGTCGTACGCCTCGACCAGCACGATCGTCTCCGCGACCTCTTGGCCGTACGCGCCGACGTTCTGCACCGGGGTCGCCCCCGTGCGGCCCGGAATGCCGGCCAGGCACTCGATCCCGGCCAGTCCCGCGTCGACGGCCTTGGTCACCACGTCGTCCCAGACCACACCGGCGTCGACGCTGAGCATGCCGTCGGCGTCTATCGTCAGGCCCGCGGTGGCGATCCGCACGACGACACCGTCGAAGCCGTCGTCGCCGATCACCAGGTTGCTGCCGCCGCCCAGGATCAGCAACGGCGTGCCGTGGTCGTCGGCGTCGCGCACCACGGACACGACCTCGGCCGTAGTGGCGGCCTTGTAGTAGCGCCGGGCCGGGCCGCCCAGACGCAGAGTGGTCAGGGGGGCCAGGGGCTCATCGTCATGGTGATGCACCCGCACAGAGTACGGGGGCATCAACGGTGACCGCTGTCAGACCAGCTGGACGACGGCGCGGGGTACTCCGAGGACCTTCGTGCCACCGCTGGTGACCGTCAGGTCGACCCGTACGCGACGGTCGTCGAGCTTCACCGCGACCTTGCCGGTGACCTCGATCAGCGCGCCGGGCTCATCAGTGCCCGTGGTGTCCGGAACGACGACCGGCTTGGTGAACTTGGTGCCGTACTCCACCACAGCGGCCGGGTCGCCGACCCAGTCGGTGACCACCCGGACCGCCTGGGCCATGGTGAACATGCCGTGCGCGATCACGTTCTCCAGGCCGACGCCCTTGGCGAAGGTCTCGTTCCAGTGGATCGGGTTCAGGTCGCCGGACGCGCCCGCGTAGCCGACCAGGCTCTTGCGGGTGACCGGGAAGGTCTGCGCGGGCAGCAGCGTGCCGACCTCGACGTCGTCGTACGAAATCTGTGCGGCCATGGCTTCAGACCTTCTCTGGGGCGCGGGCGACCAGCGTGGACCAGGCGCTGACGACATGCGAGCCGGCCGCGTCGGCGATGTCCGCGCGGATGGTGACGATGTCGTTGCCGGCCAGCGACTTGATGTTCTCGACCGTACTGACCACGGTCAGGCGGTCCCCCGCGACGATCGGCCGGGTGTACGCGAACTTCTGCTCGCCGTGCACCACCCGGGACCAGTCGAGGCCGAGTTCGGGGTCGGTGACGACCCGCTGGGCGGCGTCCAGGGAGACGATGACCACAAAGGTGGGCGGGGCGATCACGTCGCTGTGGCCGAGCTTCCGGGCTGCGGTCGGATCGCTGTACGCCGGGTTGGTGTCGCCCGCAGCTTCGGCGAACTCGCGGATCTTCTCCCGGCCGACCTCGTACGCCTCAGTGGGCGGGTAGGTCCGGCCGATGAACGTGGGGTCCAGCGGCATGCGCGGCTCTCCTTCACACGGGGGTGGGCACAGGTGGACTCTGGCACAGCGGCCCGGGACGCGGCGCGTGGGGCACCGGGTGCCAGGCAAAGCACGTGGTGCCCGGGGCACGGGGCCCGGGGCACGGGGCACGGAGCACGGAGCACGGAGCACGGAGCACGGAGCACGGAGCTGGATACGCGAACGAGGCCGCTCCCTGAAAACAGGGAGCGGCCTCGTCGTTGCTGTGGGACCTGCTAGGTCAGCGGGTCTCGCGGTGCGCGGTGTGCGAGTTGCACCAACGGCAGTGCTTCTTCATCTCAAGACGGTCCGGGTCGTTGCGCCGGTTCTTCTTGGTGATGTAGTTGCGTCGCTTGCACTCCACGCAGGCCAGCGTGATCTTAGGGCGAACATCAGTGGCAGCCACGGGAATGCCTTTCCTTGTTGATTGGTGATAACTCAGCAAGACAAACCGGTGCGAGGTTTCCCTCGACCGGCTTCCTTGGTAGCGGCGACCGGACTTGAACCGGTGACACAGCGATTATGAGCCGCTTGCTCTACCAACTGAGCTACGCCGCTGAGATGAACTGCGCCCTGCCCCACAGGCGGGACTGGAGCTTTTCACCAGAGCCCCCATGCGGAATCGAACCGCAGACCTTCTCCTTACCATGGAGACGCTCTACCGACTGAGCTATAGGGGCGAACGGGGAAAACCTTACACGGCCACCCGCCCGCAACGGAAATCCATTGCGGAACAGCTGCCAGCACGAGGTAGTACCCATGGTCTCACCTGCACAAACACCTGTTTCCGGCGGGGTTCGGCACCGGGCTCAGCGCAGGGCTGAGCGCAGAGCTGAGCGCAGGGCTCAGCGTGGAGTCCAGGAGCGGACGCACAGGTCCGCCGCAGCGGCCTGCGCGTAGAGCGCGGCAGCCAACCAGATCTTCGCCACAGCGTCCGGATCCGCGGCTGTCAACCGTCCGAAGACATCGCGCCCCCGGTCGGCGGCGGCCCGGAGCAGGGCGTCCAGGACCGCGGCCCCGGTGGGCAGACCGCTCCGGCGCAGCAGTGCGGCGTCGGCGCCCGCCGAGACGGCGGACAGGGCGAGGACCCGGCGCCCGCCGGCGACCGCCCGTTCCACGTGCCGGGTCAGCAGGTCCAGGCGCACGTCAGGGGCACTGTCTGCCGGGAGGTGCGGGAGGGGGCCCGGCTGGGGCAGATCGGCGTGCTGGAGGCGGTCCAGGCCGAGGTCGAGGTGGTCCTCTCCGTCGGGGAGGCGTACGGCGAGCACCCGCACGGCGGCTTTGCCCCCGGGCACCAGGCGGCCGATCAGCCGGAGGGGGAGTCCGGGCCGCGCGGCGAGCAGTCGCAGGTTGTCCCGGTAGGCCAGGACCGGGTGGTCGTGTGCGGCGAGCAGGTGGACGGTGGTGCCGCCGCAGTCGGCCAGCGTGGCGGCCCCCTCGGGTCCGAGGATGGTGACGTCGAGGAACAAGAGGTCGGAACCGGCCGGACGCTGGTCGGGTGCTTCCTGGAGGGCTGCGACGGCGCGGGCCGCCTGTTCGGCGACCGGGGTCTCCCACAGTCGCGTGAGCGGCGGTTCAGTCCAGGCCGCTCCCCCGGCCCGGACCCCGCGGACTCCGGCGCCCGCGCCGAGCCGGCCGGTGGGCGACACGGTGGCCCCGGAGAGGACAAGGCCCTGGCGGCCGAGGGACCGGTGGTCGATCGCGGTGTCGCCGAGCCGGACAGCCCGTCCTGCGGCACCGACGGCCCGGTCGGGACCGCCGGGGGCGACGTCGCCGACCGTGCGGACACGCCCGTCGGTGTCGGCGGTGTAGGTGACCGCTCCGGCGTAACCGCGGCTGGTCAGGACAGGTTCGGTGAACAGGCCGTAGAGGCGCAGGGATCCGCCGTTCGCGTAGGACTGCCTGGCGGTGCCCGCCGCAGCGGTGCCGGCGGCGTCCAGGAGGTCCCGGAGGGCGTCCACGAGGTCTGCGAGCCGGAAGCCGGGGTCCGCCTCCTGCGGCATCCGGGCAGTGTCGGCGCGGGCGGAGCGCAGTGCGGTGACCGTACGGACGGCTGCCGCCGAGCCGCGGTGCAGCCCGGCGAGGCGGGCGGTGTGCGCGGCGCGGAGGAGCCCCGCCTGGAGGACGGCCCCTGCGCCGGGGATTCCGGCGTCGAGCACGGCGGATCCGGCTGTCCACAGGCTGTGGACAGCCGGGTGCGTTTCAGCCGGCTCGGGCGGTACGGGGTCCGCCGGGCCTTCGGTCGTCACCAGCGGTTCAGCCGGCTCTGCGGATTTCGGCGACCCTGCGGATTCCGGCGGCTCCGCCGGCCCCGCGTGGGCGGGCGCGGCCGAGACTGCCGCAGCGCGGTGGACGCAGGCCGGTGCCAGCAGGCAGCCGCACACGACCGCGTCAGTCGTCCGTACGACCCCTTCTGTTGTCAGGAGCGTCAGTTCCGTCTCGTCGTCCACAGCGAGCCGGAAGGTCTGCCCGTCGGCGGTGACCGGCCTTCCGGCGAGTTTGACCACCGCCGCGTCGAGTCGTTTGCGCAGGCGTGGCGACAAGCCCTCAACGATCTCCGCCACCACTTCGAGGGCGACGGGAGGCAGCGTGGTCATCGGACCTTTTCTCCGATCCAGCGGGCGAGTTCGGTCGGGCTGAGCGCGGCCACCGGCATTCCGGCGGCGACCAGTTGCCCCGCGACCGCCGTCGAGTAGCGGGGTTTTCCGACGTCGTCCAGGCTCGCGCAGCCCAGGAGGTGGCAGCCGGAGCCGACGAGCGTGCGGACTTCGCTGAGCAGCCCGCCGAGCGGCCCGCCCTCCTCGAAGTCGCTGACCACCGCGATGAGCGTGCGGGACGGGACGGTGACCAGCTCGCGGGCGTGGCGCAGGCCAGCCGCGATGTGGGTGCCGCCGCCGACGCTGATTTCGAGCAGCAGCCCGAGGGGGTCGTGGACGTGGTCGGTGAAGTCGACGACCTCGGTCGAGAAGGCCAGGAAATGGGTTGTCAGGGCGGGCACTCCGGCCAGGATCGACGCGGTGAGCGCCGACCACACGGTGGAGGCCTCCATGGATCCGGAGACGTCCACCACGAGGATCAGCCGCCAGTCGGCGCTCCGCCGGGCCTTCGTCCGGAAGACCGGGCGTTCGGGTATGAGGGTGACGCTGCCGTCGGGTCGCGGGCGCGCGGTGGCGAGGTTGGCGCGGACCGTCCGGGCCAGGTCCAGGCCGCCGCCGGGCCGCCGGCTCGGCCGGGGCAGGGTGATGCCGGTGAGCGCGGGCCGGAGTTGCGTCGCGAGTTCGCGGGTGAGTTCGGCGACGATCCGGTCGACCAGCGGCCGGAGCCTGGCGATACGGCCTTCCGGCAGGCCGCCAGCGTGGGCGAGGATCATCCGCAGGAGGTCCACGGAGGGCCGGACCGCCGCCGGGTCGAGGCTGTCGAGCACGTCAGTACGCCCCGCTCCGACGGCTGCGGCGAGGACTTCCTCACGCACGTTCTCACCGAACAGGTCGGCGAGGTCCGTGGACCATTCGCGGACGCCCGGGTAGGAGCGTTCACGCGAGGCTCCGACGCCCAGGTCGCCCCGGGAGCCTTCCCCGCGCCCGGTGCCGTACAACTCGTCGAGGGCGGTGGCGAGTTGCCGGGCGGGGCCGTCGAGTTCGCGGCTCCGACGGCCGAGGATGAGACGCCAGCGGTCGGGCGGGGTTATCGAGTGACGCCCGTAGGGTTTTGTGGTCGGTTCGGGCTGAATCAGTTCTGATGTTTCATCAGGGAGCAGTCCGCGCGAGGAAAGCAGGGCCCGGGCGGCCTGGTCGGCACACGTCGCAGCGGCTAGCGCCGCCGGGTCGGTCTCCAGGCCGATGCGACCGCCGAGTTGCTCCTCTACCACCGCGCACAGGCGGTCCCGGGCGGCCGGGCTGAGCGCGTCGAATCCGCCACGTAGTGCCGGGAGTCGCGGCAGGAACTCCCCGTCGGGCAGTGCGCTGATCCGGTCGAGGAGGGGAGTGAGGGCGTCGGCTGCGGCGTCGAGCAGCGGGCCTGCCGCGATGAGCAGGCCGGTGAGGTTTCCGGTGAGCGCACGGCGGGCTTCCGGAGTGGTGGCGGTATCGACCCATGAGGCGATGCGGGTGCCGAAGACGGCGGCGTCCTCCTGCCCGAGGAGGGTTCGCACGGCTCCCGCCGCGCCGCGCATCAGCGGCGATCCGTCGGCGGACAGGCGGGCGAGGGCGTCGGCGAGGCGGACTCCGCCGGACACGTCGGCGCGGCGGGCGAGTTCGGCCAACGCACGGGCGTCGTCCAGGTCTTCGGAGCCGGTCAGCCCGTCGAGGGCGCGGACGGCTGCGGCAGCGAGGTCGTCGAGCACCGGGCCGGCTTCGGGCCGGGCCGCAAGCCCCGCGATGTGGCCGTTGCGCAGCCGGTCCACCAGGGCGGCCGCCTGGAGCAGTTCGGGGAGAGTGCCGGTTGCCGGGAGGGATTCCCGTACGTCATTGAGCAATTCGGCAGTCAGGCCGGGAAGTGCGCAGGAAGCCGCTTGTTCAAGGGCGTTGAGCAGCTGGCCCGCGGTCGGGCCACCGTCGGCGCGGGCCCGGTGGCGCTGCTCGCGGAGGACGCCTTCCGCTGCCTGTGCGGCGGTCACGCCGCGCATCCCCGCGAACTCCAGCATTGCGGCAGCCGTCGGGGTCCACGTCAGGGTCCAACGGCTGCCGAGGGCTTCGGTTCCCCCGACGCCTTGCACGTCGCGCCTTTCCCCGTACGGAATCCGACAGGTCGTCAGCTGTTGGAGCAGGACCTCGCGGCGCAGGTCCTGGCCACCGCGCAGCGGGTCGAGACGCAGTTCGCGGACTGTCGGGTCATGCGGACCCGGAAGGTTGAGGGCCCGCAGTTCGGCCTCGACGGCCGGAGCCAGGCCGCTGCGTGGCGCTTTTGCGGTGGGGCGGCCGACGCGCGTGCCGACGAGTACGCGCTCCAGCGCTTTGGCCACCGCCCTTCCCCGGCCCAGGGTTTCGCCGTGGGTGAGGACGGTTTCGACAGCTTCGACGAGCTCGCCGCGCCCCGGTGCGGGCAGGCCGCGCAGCCGGGCGAGGTCACCGGACACACGGACCAGTTCGCGGGCGTCCGGCGGCCCGGAGGGGTGGCCGAGGGCGCGCAGTTCGGCGCAGATACGCACCGCCGTACGGGTCAGTGCCTCATGGACGGCGGCAGGGTCGCCGGCAGCTTCGTAGACCTCCTGCTGCCACTCCGGGTCCCTGATGCCCGCCGGGTAGCCGGAGCGGCTGTCGAGGAGTGCGTGGGTGTACGGGATGAGGGAGGTGGTGACGTCTGCCTGCGCCGGTATCCGCGGTTGTTCGGATTCGGGGTCGGGTTCGGGGTCGGGTTCGGGGTCGGGTTCGGGGCGGGTGAGGTCGAGCAGCGCGGCGGCGTGGAACGATCCCACGACGGCGGCGACCCTGACCTCCCCGGCCTCCCGGACGCACTGCCGCATCCACGCTTCACGGCGCAGGTCCTGTCCGGTGGTCCGGCCGTCCTGCCGCAGCGCCCAGCCGACGGCGAGCGCGGCCCGGCGCAGCTGTTCCGGCGTCGAACCTGGAGCCGGGGCTTCGACGAGGCGGTCCCACAGATCGTCGTCCCGCCCGGACGCCCTCCTGCGCAGCGCCGCGTGGAGGGTCGACCGTACGACGTCCTGATGCGATGAGCCGGGGTGCGTTCGCCGGGAAAGCGCAGCTTCACCGGGGGGTTTTGGGGTTGTCCCCCGGGAAGGCGCAGTGTCTTCCGCCCGCAGGGCGAGCGGCAGGTCGCACGCGCGGGCGGGCACCCCGTGCCGGGCCGCCCAGCGCAGCGCCGCCAGCTCCGGGGAGAAGTCGGCGAAGGGATAGAAGCCGAGGCCGTACGGGCCGACCCCCGCCAGGGCGACGGGGGCCTTCGTATCCTCATGGGCCAGCCACTCCAGCCAGGGCTGCATCTCCACGGGGAGTTCGACCAGGAGCACGTCGGGTTGTGCGGCTTCGAGGATTGCCGGCATGGCGGCGGCGAGGGCCGGGGAGTGGTGGCGGACGCCGATCAGGTGGGGCGCCTCGCAGGCGACCAGCGTGTCGACGTCGCGGAGTTCCTCAGGCCAGGACATCGCGCAGGTCCCACAGCGTGCGCCAGGTCGCCGAACCCAGCTCGGCGCGGCGACGGACCGCACCGTCCCAGTAGCCCAGGAGCCGGGCCGCGTCGGCCGGGTCGTCCTTGCGGACGACTCCGAGGAGGTGGCCGGGCAGCAGCCCGAGCACGTCCCGGTCCGACGGGAAGTACGCGGAGGCGAGCCCCAGGGCGCCGGCCACCGCAACCGCTTCCGCGGTGCTGAGCACCGTGGACGGCCGCTCCACCTCCCAGCCCTCCGCCGAGCGTCCCGTACGGAGATCCCGGAACGCGGTGACCAGGGCCTCCAGGACAGCGTCGTCCACCGCGTAGGCCGCACCCGTGCGTTCGACCGTGATCGTCGCCTGGCGGCGGACCAGGTCGGTCTCGGCGTCCAGGTCGGCGATCGGGCCGACGGTCTCGAAGTTGAAGCGCCGTTTGAGCGCGGCCGACATCTCGCTGACGCCCTTGTCCCGCAGGTTGGCGGTGGCGATCAGCGCGAAGCCCGGGGCTGCGTACAGCTGCGCTTCGGCGGTTCCCGCGAGTTCCGGTACGGAGATGCGCCGTTCGGACAGCAGGGAAACCAGGGCGTCCTGGACTTCGGGCAGGCAGCGGGTGACCTCCTCGACCCGGGCCACCGCGCCGGTGGTCATCGCGGTGAGGACCGGCGACGGGACGAGGGCCGCCCGGCTGGGGCCCTGGGCGAGCAGCAGGGCGTAGTTCCAGCCGTACTTGAGCTGGTCCTCCGTGGTGCCCGCTGTCCCCTGGACGGTCAGCGAGCTGGTCCCGCAGACCGCTGCGGCAAGGAGCTCGGACAGCATCGACTTGGCCGTGCCCGGTTCGCCGACGATCAGCAGGCCGCGCTCCCCTGCGAGTGTCACGACGCAGCGTTCGACCAACGAGCGTTCGCCGACGAACTTCTGACTGATCGCCAGTTTTGTACGGCCGGCCGTCAAGGCTCCCTCGCTGCCCATCACGAAGATGACAACGGCCTGCGGGGTCAGCCGCCAGCCAGGCGGGCGCGGCCCTGTGTCGTACGCGGCGAGGAACTCCAGCTCCGCGGCGAACTTCTCCTCGGGCGGGACTATCTGCTGGGCGGGCTGTTGGGCTGTCTGCTTTGCGGTCTGCTGTGCCGTGCTCACTTGCGGCCCTTCCTGGGTGTCGTCTTCAGTTCTTCCAGACCGGGCGCGTCTCCGTCGTTGACCCGTTGCCAGGCCTGCCGGAACAGCTCCGCGACGGGCGTACGGACCAGGAGCGGCGTGTCGTTGAGCACCCGGCAATGGCCGTCCTTCCACGTCTCGACCGGCGGCGCGGGGTTCTTGTGCGCGTGCCAGCCGCCGGGCAGGAACAGGGTGCGCCCGGCACGGGCGCGCTTGGCCTCGACCACCAGGTCGGTGGCGGCGAGTTCGGTGCGGGACTTCTTGAGCCTGGCGGGCTTCCAACTGGTCCAGCGAGCCACGTTGCGGTCGCTCGGGTCCGGCAGGGTGAGCAGTTGGAGGTAAAGGGCCGCCGCGTCCGTAGTGATTCCGTACGCCGTCTCGACTTCCTGGACCAGCACGGGCACCGACAGTGTCGGGTCCTGTGGGTAGCCGGTGAACCCTCCGTCTTGTTCGAGAAGCCGGTCGAGGCCGTCGCCGAGCAGGGTGTGCACCACGTCGAGGTCGGTGCGGTCCGTGAGGCTCAGCAGCCGGGCCAGCTCCGGATCGTCAGGGCCACTGAAGGCGGCGGGACGGAAATGCAGGACCCGTGAGCCGTACCGGGCCCGGACCAGCAGCAGCGCGTCGCTGATGCGGACCAGGTCGTCGGCGCCCTCACCCCCGGTCTCCGGCAGCCCGGCGGCGAGCCGCAGCGACACCCAATCGTCTGTGGTCGTGCTGCCCGCGCACAGCCACAGACCGGGGTCGGCGATCCTGGTCCGCAGCGCCGTCACCGCATCGGCCAGCTTGGCCCGCAGCCCGTCACCGTAGGGCAGTCGGTAGGCCAGCCACCTGATCGTGTCGACGGCACCGCGCAGGTCGCCCGGGACCGTCGTGGGGTCTTCGGCGGTCAGCTCGCCGTCGGCGTCGGGGCGATGTTTGCTCGTCCCGGTGATCCACCGCTCGTGGGCCGGGTTGAGCAGCGCGTCGGCCGTGTGGACGCTGGGCTTCGTGCCGTAGTAGGAGCTGCCACCCGCCGCCTTCAGCTCCCGGGCCACCTCGTCGGACAGCCGGACGAGCCGCCCGAAGTGCTGCGTCCAGACCGCTGCCGCGGCGGCGATGTCGGGCCCTGCGGTCCACAGCTGTTCCGGCTCGGCGGGGACGAGCGCGTCGAGCGTTGCGTCCCGGTGCACACCGCTCCGCCGCGAAAGCAGGTTGCGGGCTATCTCGACTTCGACGGACTGGCAGCCGGTCGTCGCGCGGACGAGGTCGCAGCCGAAGTCGGTCTTGTCGTTGTACGAGTCGTGCGCCGGCAGTCCGGCGAGCAGCAGGGCGGCCTCGACTCGAGTGAGCCCCGTCGCTTCGGCGAACTCCGTGTCCAGCCCGGGGCGCCACGGGGAACCTCCGTGCTCGCGGGTCAGCCGGACGAGGGCCCGCACGTCCTCCGCCGGGGTCGTGTCCGCGCTCTGCCCGCCCGGGGGGCGCCCCCCGGACTCCCGGGTGAAACGTGTCTCGCTCTCGACGGTGAACCCGGCGACGCCCTCGAACTTCCCGGACGGGTCGTGGTCCAGCACCTCCCAGCGGCCCAGTTCCTGCTCGCGGTTCCAGCCGTAACGGGTTTGCGCCTTCCACAGGAAGACGATCGTGCGGTCGCCGTTGCGCAGCACCTGTCCGACGCGGTTCTTCGTACGGGGATCCTCGCTCAGGACGACCGTGCGGATCATTCCGTCGGGCCGGGCGAACACCCCTGAGTCGAATGCCTCCAGGACGGAGAGCAGCGCGTCACGGTGTTCGTCGGAGCAGCCCGGCAGGGCGGCCCGGACGGCCATCTGGCCTTGGATCCCGAGCATCGGCAGCCAGCCCTGGTCGCACTTCGGCACCGCCCCGACGGGGCCGTCCGCCCATCCCTCTGGCCATTCCCGGCCGTCGAGGAGCGCCTTGACCGCATAGATCTGCGGCAGGATCGTCCACCGGTGGGCGGAGCCGTAGTAGCTGTGGGAGGAAAGCTCGGTCAGGCCCTGGACAGCCGCGCGGATGACGTCGTCGTATGCGTTCGGGACGCCGGTGCCCACCAAGACGACGGGTTTCGACTCCCCGCTCTGCTTCTCCGGCACACCGAACGCGGCCAGCCGGTCGGCGGTCCGGCGGGCGGCGCGGACGATGCCGGCGACGCCCAGGGTCAGCCGGTCGTGGGTGATCCCGGCGAGGACCGCCGCACGGGGCAGCGGGTCGCGTCCGGGCCGTTCCTTGACGTCTTTTGGTACGGCCTTCTCGGCTGCGACGGCGTCCTGATGGATCCGGGTCGCCGCGGTCAGCATTGCTGCCGCCTGCTCGTCGGTGACGGCCCGCAGCACAGTCGAACCAGCCTCGTCGCGGGGGCTCATCGCGTGCCAGAAGGCGTGGTGCGGCAGGAGGTGTGTGCCGGCCCGGAAGTCGTTCCCGCCGTCGATGACGCTGAGCGCGGTCGCGCCGTCCCACAGGCGCAGGGTTCCGGTTGCGCTGCGTGTGACAACAGGGGCCGCTCCCCCGGGCAGCCGGAGCGCGCCCAACGGTGTGGCGTCGGCCTCCCACGAGTTCTCCGGAACGAGCGTGGCGGCGGACATGCGGACGGTGTTTCCATCGGTCGTGCCCGCGGTGACGGTGTCGCCGTCCCGGCGGGCCCAGCAGCCCAGGAGCCCGCCGCCGGTGCCGAACGGGCTTCCCTCCAGGCCCGGTTGCACCGGGAGGAGCTCGCAGGCGTGCGGCAGGAGCGTGCCGCCGTCGGCCACCGCCGCGGCGAGGAAACCCGGCAGCGACGCGCGGCCCCTGGCCCCGGTGGCCGGGTCGTATTCGACCCAGGTCCGGCCGGATCCAGGGGTTTCAAGCGCCCAGTACGACGTGCCGTCAGTGATGATGCGGCTCTCCCGGGGCCACACGGTGTCCCCGGCGTGGACGGCCCGGCCGCCCGTGGTCCGCCCCCCGCCTGGCAGCGGCACAGACTGTGGTTGACCGCCCGAACGGCCGTCCCGGAAGGAGTCGCCGCCGAGGGTGAAGACCTCGGTCGGCCGGTTCGACCAGTACGCCCGCTGCGTGGCGTCTTCGCGGACCCACCAGGTGACCAGCAGCTCACCGTCGACGTAGCGGAAGCAGGGGTGTGACTTGGCCCGCTGGTGCGCGGGAATGCGCAGTTCGTGTTCGAGCAGGACACCACGGGGGCCGACCACCACGGCCTTGTCGGCAGTGCTGAGGATGAGCTCCGGCCAGGATTCGAAGTAGTCCCGTACGGGCCCGCCCAGCCGTTCGACCGCTTCCTCCAGCGCCTGCCAGCCGAGCTCGTCGAAGATGCCGGCGCGCAGCGTGCGGGCGAGTCGCGGCACAGCGGAGACCGCCCGGACGCGGGCTGTGGTCTGCGGGGCGATCTCACCGCAGACCCGGGCGAACGGACGCATCCGGTCCAGGATTTCGTCAGTGGCCGGGATGCCCTCAGCCTGCTCCAGGGCGGTCGCCTGGGTGTCCAGCCAGTCGACGAGGATGCCACCGAGCAGCGGGTGCCCTGCTATCTGCCCGATCAGGTCCTGGGCGTCCGCGCTGCTGCGGAAGGCACCGACGGCGTCCTTCAGTAGCGGATAGAACCGTTGGTCGGCGGCGATCGCGACGAGGTCCTGGTGGTCCGTCCTGCCGTCTGTGAGCCAGGCGCCGAGAGTGAGGTGGGTACCGGACGGCGGGTCGGCCAGCGGGACACCCGCCGCCAGGAACCCGTCGATGAGGTCGATGTCCGTAGCCCGCTGACCGATCAGCTGGACGGGAACGCCGTCTGCCTTGAGCCGCGGGATCATCCGCGCCGCGAGCACGCGGGTCCCGGTCGTCCAGCCCTGCGGGCGGTACTGCCCCAGCCAGCGGACCAGCCACTCGGCGGCGCGGCCTGGCACGGGGGGCTCGCCGGTGGGCGGGTGCTTGGCGCCGGTGGAGGTCGGGAGCTCTTCGGCGCTGGTGGACGTGAGCGGTTCCTCGGCACCGGTGGACGTCAGCAGTTCGAGCCACAATGCCTCGGTCTCCGCCGCGTTCCCGTAACCCGGCGGGTTCGGCATGAGTTCCAGGAGCCGGTTTTTGATCCCGCCATCTGTCACGGCCATCGCGGACAGCGGCTGCCGGGTCGCCTTCCAGAACGTCAGCGGAGCCCGCGCGACTGATGGCGCGGCCAGCAACTCCTTGATGAATGCCTGCTGTTCGGCATCAACGTTGAGCCCACTCGCTTTGATCATCGAGCGGGCGTCCTCAGCAAGCCCCGCGAACGGCGGCATCCCCGCCGTGCAGCGCTCCAGGCACAGTCGCCGGAACTGCGGCCACGCCTGCGCCGGTCCGACGCGGCGGGTCAGGTCCTTTGCGTACTCCTTCAGCGCCTTTACGGTGAGCGCCCCGGCGAAGGCGAACTCCAGGAACACCGCGCGCAGCCGGTCCTCGTCGACGGGGAGGTTGTGCACCCGCTCGGCTTCACGGGCCTTGCCGAAGAAGGTCGCCGCGTAGGTCGCGTTGTCGTGCGCGAGGAAGATGCGCGCGGCCTGCTCATAGAACGTCGGTAGAAAATGCGGCACGGCCCGCCCGAGCCGACGGCCCAGTTCGTCGAAACCGTCCCTGGCGTGCCCCGGCTTGTTCTTCGCCTGCCGGTCGAGCCGTTCGATGTCCGGGACCAGCGCGAGCGCATGGTGCCCGTTGGCCGGGTCGTTGACCAGCGCCCACGCGGGGAAGCCGAGGGACTCACGGCGGACCTGGCCGACCTCGACCGGTTCGCCTTCGCGTTCGAGCCCGAGGAACCCGGCGGCCAGGTCCTCGGCGTCGCCCAGGGTCTGCGGGACCAGCCGGACTATTCGTCGTCCGCCCAGTGCCAGGTGGCCGTAGGTGCGAGCAGTCAGCCCGTCCACGTCGTCGCCGGACGCCGTGCCGGGCAGTAGCACCGCGCCCGCGTCCAACAGTGCGTCATTCATGCCGCCGCGCCTTTCTCTGCTTCACGGCCGGCGAACAGCACGGCCCCCATGCGCATGCCTTCGGACCAGGCGACAGGCCCGACGTCGGCGAGTTTCAACTGCTTCCCCGCGGCGTACCAGGACAACGCCCCGGTCTCCGTCTCGTAGTACGGATCGTGGTCGCCGAGCCACATGCGGGTCTCGACGGCACGACCGTCCTCGACCGTGGTGCACACCGCGTCGCCACCCCGGACTGCGTAACCGTGCTGTGTCGTGCGGGCGAGCAGGAAGCGCAGTTGGGCGTAGTGGCCGCCGTTGAACTCCCACACGGCGGTGCTCTGTGGATCTAGGTCAGCGGGCTTGGTCCACACCTCGCGGTACAACTGCCCGGCCTGCTGTTCGACGCCCAGCTCGACGGCGAACTCGCGCAGGTCGGCGAGGTCCGCCAGGAGCACCGGGTGTGGAATCCGCACGACGTCCGCAGTGATCCGTACGGTGTCCCCGTCCAGATCGACCACGCCGACGCCGCGCTCCGCGTCGGCGTCACGCAGGAAACCGGCTGTTCCCTCCACGTCGACCACCAGGTCGCGCAGCACCGTCCGCCAGGCGGGATCGGCCCAGACCTGGGCGAGCAGCGCGGCCGGGACCGGCAGTGAGCGGACCATCCACCGCTCGACGTTCTCCAAGCATTCACGTTCATGCCGTTGCAGCCAGTCGGTCAGCTGCCACAGGCTGAGGACCGCCGGGTCGTCCTTGAGTTTCGGCGGCACGGATTTCAGCCGCTTGCCGGCCTTGTTGCGACAGACGACGTGTCCGTCTTCCAGCGCGACTTCGTAGTCGCCGGTGCGCACCCAGCCCATGCCGACACTCCCCATGTGTGGTGGCGGCCCCCCAATCGGCGGAACCAGCCGAACACGACCAGGCACGGGCAACTCGGGGCAAGAGATGACAGCCCGTGCTCCGGCCGCGATCGGATGGCTGAAACGCTATCCCCATGCACCGACAACCAGGTGAAGCCCCTGGGTTCTCGCTGGACGCGGACCCTGCGGTACGTCACGCTCTGATAACAAGCACGGTTGGCGAACTCAGCTGACAAGCCCGGTCGACAAGCTCCATTGGCGAGTTCCGTTGGCGAGTTCCGTTGGCGAGTTTCAGTCGACAGGCTCGGTTGGCAGACTCGGTTCACAAAAACGCGACTCGGATCGGGAGGCAGGACCACAGTGGACGTCCTCGGCGGACTCATCGCCACGGCGATCGTCGTCGGCCTGGCCTTTGTCGCGGCCCACACCTTCCGGGGCAAGTGGCGACATGACAAACAACTGTTCGACGGCTCACCCCGGGTGGTGATCCCCAATCAGGGCGGCGCGACCCGCGCCGAACTCCTGGCCGGGCTGGCCGCGGACCACGGCTACACCAGGACGTACGAATGGGTGGCCGACGAAGACCAGGCCACCGACCTGGTCTTCGTCCTGCGTGAATGCCGGAGCGACGTGTAGGGCACTGGGGTACTGCGGCGCCGGTGACACTGGGGCGTTCGGTCGTTCGGTCGTTCGGTCTCGTACGGGTCGAACGTACGACGGTGTTTTCGATCCGGTGCGTGTGCGAGTGCGAGTGCGAGTGCTGAAGCGACGCGCGGGTCGACCGTACGACGGTCGTATCAGGCGACAGTCGGGCCAGACGGACTGTCAGGTTGCTGAGCCCGCTGCGGCGCCGGTCTTCAGGTCTGGCCCCCAACGGTCGAGGTCCGCCGGCAGGTCGAGCGGAAGCAACCCGCCCCGCGTGTCCTTCGGCCAGTCCTCGCGCGGCACACGCCACATCACCTCGAACTCGATGCCGTCCGGGTCCTTGGCGTACAGCGACTTCGACACCACATGGTCGGTCGCGCCGACGAGGGAGCCGCGCTTCTCGAGTTTCTCGGCGGTCTCGGCGAGCTCGCCGAGCGTGCCGACTTCCCATGCCAGGTGGTAGAGGCCGACGCCGCCCCGCTGCGGACCGGGCGCGTCCGTGCCGAGGGCGAAGAGTCCGAGGTCGTGGTCGTTGAGCGTACCCTCCGCGCTAAGGAAGGCGGCGCGCCCCGGCATTTCAACGTCGACCTTGAAGCCGAACACGTCGGTGTAGAACTCGACGGACCGGGCCACGTCGCGGATGTAGAGGACTGCGTGGTTGAGACGGCGCACGGACATGGCGCTCCTAAGGGGTTGTCGTGGTGCAGGGCTTGGTTGTTGTTGGGGTGCAGGGCTTAGTGGCTGTTGGAGTTCAAACCCTGGCAGGACCACCGCTGCGGGCCTTGCCGAGCATTCCGTCGGCGCTGTAGCGACCGGCGCCGACGGCGGCCAGCGTCAGCGCGGCCAGGCCGAGGACCAGGACGTACTCGTAGCCGCCCTTGTCCGCGAACAGTCCCTTGTCAGCGTGGACGAAGATCAACGCTCCGGCCATGTCGAGGAAGACCAGGAGGCCGACGACCGGTACGGCCAGGCCGGAGATCAACGCAACTCCGCCACCCAGCTCGACGACGACGGCGAACCAGGCGGAGAGGGTCGGCAGCGGCACGTCCATCGCCTTGAAGCTGTCGGCCGTGCCGCTGAGTCCCAAGGTGTTGAACTTCTGCCAGCCGTGCGCGATAAGCACGATGCCGAGTCCGACGCGGGCGGCAAGTAGGACGAGGTCGGTGACGGCGGCGGGGAGACGGAGGTTCATGGGGCCTTCCAGACAGGGCCGCGGCGCGGGTTCACGGCGCGGTGGAGTTTGATCGTTGTGGGGGTTGATCGTCGTGGAACTCGATCGTGGCGGGGTTCGATCGTGGCGGGGTTCGGTCGCGGCAAGGTTCGGTCGCGGCAAGGGAAGTTTTGATTGAGCCATCAACTATGCTCACCATAACCACTACTTGAGCTCTCAACCAAACAACTTGAGAGCTCAACGGAGAAGTAGGCTGATCGCATGACGGAACCCCGCTGGCTCGACGACGAAGAACAGCAGACCTGGCGGGCCTTCAGAGCCGCCACACACCTGCTCTTTGACCGGCTCGACCGCGAACTGCAGCACGACGCCGGGATCCCGCACGCCTACTTCCGGATCCTGGTGCCGCTCTCCGAGGCCCCCGACCGGGCGATGCGGATGAGCGACCTCGCGGACATGACCCTGTCCTCCCGCAGCCGCCTGTCCCACGCGGTCGCGAGCATGGAGAAGAGCGGCTGGGTCGAACGCGCTTCCTGCTCGACCGACAAGCGCGGCCAGAACGCGCGACTGACCGACGCGGGTTTGAAAGTGCTACACGAGGCGGCAGGAGGACACGTCGAAGGCGTACGGAAGCACTTGTTCGACCTGCTGAGCCCGGAGCAGTTGGTGGCGCTGCGGGGGATCAGCGAGACGGTGGCGGAGCATCTGGCCGGCGAGGAGCGCGGGGAATAGCTGCGGGGTGCGGAGCAGGGCTGCGGGGTGCGGGTGCGGGGTGCGGAGCAGCGCTGCCCTACGGGCGTCCGACGCCAATGAGCGGATCGGGGAGGTGCTGAGGAAGTGGGATTGGCCGGAGCCGCCCCACGCCGGTCCCACAACCGCTGGTCAGCACCCGGTTCACGGTGCGACAAAGTTGGATGAAAGCAGCTTTTCGAGCGGTGCCTACAGGGAGTGCCAGGTCCGAAAAACACAGAGCCCCCGATCAGCGTTTCCGCTGGTCAGGGGCTCTGTGTTGCAGTGTGGCGGGTATAGGGTTCGAACCTATGTAGGCATACACCGGCAGATTTACAGGCCGCACGAAAGATCAAAGCTTCAGGCTTCTGAACTGTGCAAAGAGCAAGTAGCGGAGCGGCTTCGCCGCGCTGCCCCACAGGTGCCCCACAACCTCGCGCATCGGCTTGGGTCGACTCACGCCGAACGCGGCACTCGTGTCATGTTCAAAGACCGCTGAACCATCGACTGATTAGTTGATGATTCAGCGGTCTTTTTCACGGCAGCTGTAGTTCGTGATGTTCGTGGTCACGTGGCCGCCTGTGGTGGGGTGTCGGCGTAGTCGTGCCAGCGGAGATGGCATGTTCGCGCCCGGTACTGGTGGCGACGGCGCCAGGCGGGCCAGTGGGACCCCGATGGGCGCCCAGCAGTGGAAGTAGGAGACGGTCCCGGTGTAGCGGTGGCGCCACGCAAGGCGAACCGAGAGCCCGCTGGAGCCCTGGCCCGCGGGTATGTCGTCGGCGACCACATCGAGCATGGCCCAGTCGTAGTCCCGCGCGCCCTTGGTCCCGGTACGGTCCGCATCCACGCCCAGGCCCCACGCGGGATCAGCTTGACGGCATCGGTGCAGGTCAAACGCCCGGCCGGGGTGGTGACCTTCAGGTTGGAGCGTACCGCGACCGCGTAGCGCAGGCCCAGGGTGCGGCAGGCGCGCCGCAGTGAGCGGGCCCCGTAGACCTCGTCGCCGGCGAAGAACGAGGCCCGCACTCCGGACGCGACGGCCTTGACCAGCATAGCCTCGGCCATCGCGGTCTTGGTGGAGAATTCCAACTCATCGGGAACACCGGCCAGTTCGCGTCGTTCCTCGTCCGCGGCCCAGTCCGTGCCCAGGTACAGGACGCGGTCGATGACGGTGTGGCCGCGGGCGCTGGCGAAGGTCAGGTGTACGGCGACCTGGCACAGGCCCACCCCGCCCAGCGGGCCGGAGTGCTGGTGGGCGGCTCCCACGGCGTCGGTCGAGGACTTCGCGTCCCCGGTCTCGTCCGCGATCAGCACCCCGTCGCCGTCGTCGAGTTGCGCGACGGCCCAAGCGGCGGCGGTGTCCAGGACTGCCTGCTCGTCCCAGCGGGCGCGGGAGAGCAGGTGCTGCAGGCGGTGCGGGCCGCTGTGCCCGAGCGCCTCGGCCAGCGTCCAGCAGTTGGCGCCCTCCAGTTCCATGAGCGGTCCCTCGATCATCTCCCGGAAGGTCCCACGGGACTCCCGGCGGGGAAAAGCGCAGGCCAGGCGGTTTGACAGGTCCTCGAAGAGCTCACTGTGGCGTTCATGCGCTACCGCTGCGGCGGCGGCCGCCGCGTACTGATGTTGTGTCACAACTCGTCATGATCGCGGTGGCCGTCATCGCGTTCAGCACCGACCCCCGACCCTCCCACCAGCGGGAACGCCGGCTGGATCACGAACTACAGCTGCCGTGAAGGTCCTGGGCTGTTGGTCACCAGCCCAGGCCGTCGCCGAGACAGTCTCGGCACAAAACTCGGGCGGTGCGACGACCACTTGAACCCCAGGAGCTATTTCCATCCTGAAGTTGCTGGTCGCAGAGGTGGCATGTTGTCTCAGGCAGCGTCTCGTCGACGACGACGGATCAGCGTGACCACAACGGCGCCGGCCCCGACCGCCGAGAACCCGTCGATGAGCAGGGTGTCGTTCGAGTTTTGCTGCGCGGAGCCGGTCTGGCTCCCGCCGAGACCTGCCCGCACCCCACCCACCGGGTGGCGCTTCCTCGGGGTCACCGGTGAGGCGGTTGTGGTCGGGGTGGGGGGCGGAGTCCGCTTCGGGTTCAGCTTGATGATCATGGACGAAACTTTGGAGGAGAAAGGACACACCGGGTACGACTGACTGACAATGTCGATGTTGTCCGCGCACATCACTGCCGAGTTGGTATCCACCAGAAGGTCCACCGAACGGTCGCCGGTGTCAGGCTTCTTGACAGTGAGGGAAAAGGTGATCTTCACTCCGGCGGCCGGAACGGTCCCATTCCAAGACAGAAACGTTTTCGACGAGTTATTTTCGTTGGCCACGAGCTCAATCTGTCCGTTGCTCGCCTTAGCGTCGTTGTTGTAGGTGGCATCGTCCAGCGCCGACTTTGTCAGCCTTGGGTTCGGGGGATTGGCCCAGCCCGCAGGCATCCCGTCCAGATAAATACTGGCCTCCCCCCTGGCGTCGGCCGGGTCTGTCGATTTGCCCTGAATCATGGTTAGCGTGTAATTGATCTTTTCCCCCTCCTTCGGGGAGGTAGGATCCGAGACCAGATCCCATGAGAAGTTCTGGCCGCCCGGCGCCCGCTGTCCAGACGGCAGGCCCTGAGAGCGCTGGGCAGTTTCGAGGGCGCTTCCAGACTTCCGATCCGCTGCGGCAGGTCGGTGAACGGCGTGCATTCCTCCCGAACCGGAACTGGGTACGGCGGCATGCACCGCGCCCGTCCCCAACAACACCGGTGGTACCGCATGCGCGACTCCCGTCAGGCCCAGCGCTACGGCCGCACCCAGGCAGGCCACCGCTAGAGCATTACGACCGCCTCTTCGGTGAAGCACGGTTGTGCGGTACATAACTTCCTCCATTGGTGTGAAACCTCTGCCTGATCAGCTAATGCGCTAGCAGATGGCAAGAATCACAGATGGAGGCCAGCCCTTTCGTGAAGAACATCCGCACATCGGATAAATCACCTGGATGGCCGATGTCTATCGATTGGGTGGGCGTTGTCAGGTTGGGTGGAGATCCTCTCCGGTGACGTGACCGTTTGACTGATCGGATCGTCGGTGAAGTTCCCACGAGATCAGGGCTTCGGCGTAGTCGAGTGATGTCCGGTTCGTGATCATGTGAGCCCAAGGAGGACGAGCGGGCGTTCTGTGTCGCGGGCGTTGTGTCGAAGAGCTGCGGCGATGCTGCCCGCTCCGGACAGGCGTAGGGCTCCGATGGCGAGGTCGCGCCACGTCGCCATGGCCCGGGGCGCGTTGCCGGTGCGCAGTTGTGAGGCGTCCTCGGCGAACGTCATGTCCCTTACTCAGGTTGAACTCGTGATGGCCGGATGGGGTGACAGGTCTTGATCCTCGCGGTATGCCGGAATCATGAAGTATCCGCAGGGGTCGGGTTGACGCCCCGACAGCAGAAGGCGCGCGAAGCGGCGGCTGGTGTCTCCCCTGGGGAAGCGTCCGTACGACCTGCGGTACGCCGCCCTAGTCGTTGTGGCTGAACTCCGGGGTGGACGCAACCGAGGTCGCCGAGCGAGCAGGGAACAGCGTGGCCGTACTGCTCGCGGTGTACGCCAATGAGCGGATCGGGGAGGCGCTCAAGAAGTGGGACTGATCGAAGCTGCCCCACACCTGCCCCACAACCGCTGGTCAGTACCCGATTCAGGATGAGGCCGACCGGGATGAAGGCCGCTTTTCGACGGGCGCTCTCGAAGGTTCCCGAACCGGAAAACACAGAGCCCCTGACCGCGTTTCCGCTGGTCAGGGGCTCTGTGTTGCAGTGTGGCGGGTATAGGGTTCGAACCTATGTAGGCATACACCGGCAGATTTACAGTCTGCTCCCTTTGGCCGCTCGGGCAACCCGCCATGCTGTCTCCGCTCGCGGCGACGTGAACAACAATAGCGGATGCCCAGGGGTGCTCCGCCACCCGGTATCGCCGACACGGTCGGAGCCGTCGCGTGGCAGGAATGACGGGCTCGGCACCGTGCGGCCCACGCGACTAACCTGGTGTCCAGCACGCGCGCCCGGCCGGTCCGGCGCGCGCGACCGACCGGAAATCCCAACCCGCAGAAAGCGACCCCCCGTGGCTGACTCTTCGTTCGACATCGTCTCCAAGGTCGACCAGCAGGAGGTCGACAACGCCCTCAACCAGACCGAGCGCGAGATTTCGCAGCGGTTCGACTTCAAGAACGTCGGCGCCCACATCGGCCGCTCCGGCGAGAAGATCGAGATGCGCGCGAACGGCGAGGACCGGGTCAACGCGATCCTCGACGTGTTCCAGAGCAAGCTGGTCGCGCGCGGCATCTCACTGAAGGCGCTGGACGCCGACAAGCCGTTCCTTTCCGGCAAGGAGTACAAGATCTTCGCGACCATCGTCGAGGGGATCTCGCAGGAGAACGCCAAGAAGGTCGCAAAGATCATCCGCGACGAAGGCCCCAAGGGCGTCAAGGCCCAGGTCCAGGGCGAAGAACTGCGTGTCACCTCGAAGAAGCGCGACGACCTGCAGGCCGTACAGGCGCTGCTCAAGGGCAAGGATCTGGACTTCGCGCTCCAGTACGTGAACTACCGCTGACGCTCGCCCGAAGATCGCGATGACCGAAATCGTGATCATCCGTCAAAGATGATCACGATTTCGGTCATCGCGATCTTCGGTGTGCCTCATGCGCCTTGCGCGGCCCACCCGCCCCGCGTGTCCCTGCACCCGCACAGCCGCACATCCACACACCCCCCAGCGCAGAGACGGTCAGCGCGAACCCTCCGGCGCCCCCTGCTGGCTGCGCTCAGGCACCGCCACCACCACCCCCGTCAGCACTGCGGTCATCCCCAGCGGCACCGAGGCGTCCGGGCGGGTCCCGGTGAATCCGTCGTACAGCACCCGCAGTGCGCCTTCGTACGCGAACGGGTCCATGCGCTGCCCGGTGGCGATGAGCGTGTCCGCGGTCTCGAGCATCCGCAGGATGTGCCCGCGGTAGTGCGCGATGCGGCCGGTGGGCGAGACGGGCCAGCGGGCGATGATCGTGCGGTACGTGTCGTCGAAGCGGCTGAGTGAGGCCGGCCGGGTGTACGCGCGGCCCAGGAGCGTCTCCTCGCCCTGCACCCGGTGGTGGATCACCCCTGGCTCCGGGATGCGGCCGAAGGCCCAGCCGTGGTCGTGCACCAGGCGCAGCCACAGTGACCAGTCGACCAGGACCTGCAGTTCGGGGTCGAAGCGGAACCACGACGCCGGGCCGAACACCGCCGGGTTGCGGCAGACCACCGATGAGGTGGGGATGTAGTTCGCGACCGCGAGCATGTCCGGGTCGTACGCGAAGTCGTAGCGGTGCGGCCCGGGGTCCGGGCGTTCCCCGCGGGCGGTCCGGTACCGGGCGAGCAGGCAGTCGGCATAGACGGCGTCACAGCCGGAGCGCTCCAGCATGGTGATCGCCCGGTTCAGGTGGCCGGGGAGGTAGACGTCGTCGTCATCGAGGAAGGCCACGTAACGTCCAGTGGCCAGGTCGAGGCCGGAGTTACGGGCCGCCGCCTGACCGCGGGCGCGGGCTGAGGACATGACCCGGACTGTGACGCCGGGGATGCCGAGCGGCAGAGCGGCGGCAATGTCTCCGCCGCCGTCGTTGACCACGACGATCTCGATCCCCGCCGGTCCGTTGCCGCCCACCTCCTGCCGGACGATGCTGTGCAGTGCGTCCGCGAGCAACCTTGGCCGGTCGCGGGTGGGAACGATGACGCTGACCGTGACCGGCACAGTGGCCCTCCGCTCGGTCGGGATAACCCGGAAACCCGGTGAGATGATCCAGATATCTGATCTTCAGTGTTCGGGTTCTGAGGGTTATCGGCGAGACGGTGCCAAAAGTGCAGGGCGTACGAGCAGATTCACCCGGTAGCCCCACCTGAACCATTCGAAGGGCCTACCGGAACGCCCGTTGGAGTGGCACGCAGCCTCCGGCCGAGCGGGGCTGGTCCGCCGGCCACTGGCCGGAATACGCACGGGACTGGTCCGCGGCGATCCGGAGCCGGCCCGCAGACGCCCGGCCGGCGCGCACCACGTCGGGGTACGTCAGCGCACCTCAGCGGCCGTTACCCGGCATCACTGGCCGCCACTGACCATCACCGGACGTCACTGGACATCACTAGACGCCACTGACCATCACCGGACGTCAACGCAGGTCAACGTGCGTAGAGGACGTACGGGTTATCGCTGTCGACGATGTCCTTGCCCAGCGGGAACAGCGACACCGGGATCATCTTGAAGTTGGCCAGGCCCAACGGGATGCCGATGATCGTGACGCACAACAGCAGGCCCGTGACCAGGTGGCCGATAGCCAGCCACCAGCCGAAGAAGATGACCCACACGATGTTGCCGAGCAGCGATCCCGCGCCGGCCGAGGGCTTGTCGACGATCGTTCTGCCGAAGGGCCACAAGGCGTATGCGGCGATCCGGAACGCGGCGATGCCCATCGGAATGGTCACCACGAGGAAGAACAGCAGGAAGCAGACAATGCCGGCGATGGCGTAGCCGATGGCCAGCCACAGGCCGCAGAGGAAGAACCAGATCAGGTTGAGGAGCAGGCGCACAGGAGTTCCCCCAGAGTGGAATCAATGATCAATTGCGGTTGCCGTACCCACCCGCTGGACCCGCGTATCCGCCCATCTCTTCGAGTCGGCGGATCCGGTCGGCCATCGGCGGATGGGTGGAGAACAACTTAGCGGCCCCACCGGCCCGGAACGGGTTGGCGATCATCAAGTGGCTGGCGGCCTCCAGCTGCGGCTGCGGCGGCAGCGGCTTGGCCTGGGTGCCGGCGTCGAGTTTGCGCAGGGCGGAGGCCAGGGCCAGCGGGTCGCCGGTGAGCTGGGCGCCGGAGGCGTCCGCTTGGTACTCCCTGGACCGGCTGACGGCCAGTTGGATGATCGACGCCGCGACCGGGCCGAGGATCATCATCAGCATCATCGCGAACAGGCCGGGGCCTTCGTCGTCGTTGCTGCGGCCGATCGGGATGAGCCAGGCGAAGTTCACCAGGAACATCACGACGCTGGCCAGCGCGCCCGCCACCGACGAGATGAGGATGTCGCGGTTGTACACGTGTGCGAGTTCGTGCCCGAGCACGCCGCGCAGCTCACGCTGGTCGAGCAGCCGCAGGATGCCGGTGGTGCAGCACACCGCCGCGTTGCGCGGGTTTCGCCCGGTGGCGAAGGCGTTCGGTGCCTCGGTGGGTGACACGTACAGCCGTGGCATGGGTTGCCGGGCGGAGGTGGAGAGCTCCCGGACGATCGCGTACAGCTGGGGGAACTCGGCTTCGCTGACCGGCCGGGCCTGCATCGAGCGGAGGGCGAGCTTGTCGCTGTTGAAGTACGCGTAGCCGTTGGTCGCCAAGGCGACCACGAAGCCGATGATCAACCCGTTGCGCCCCCCGAAGGCACTGCCGATGACCATGATGAGCGCGGACATGGAGCCGAGGAGTACGGCGGTCTTCAACCCGTTGTGGTGGCGGTGCACGGGGGTCCTCTCGGGGCGAGGCGTGGAGCTGTGGGCACGGCGGGGGCCTGTATTGCCGTACACCTGTCGAACGCCCTACTGAAGGGACGGGTTCCCCTCGTGCTGGCGTACGAACAACGCCTACCTGCGGTTCCCGTCAGAGCAGGCCCGTACACCTGTTCTTGATCATCGGACGAGCCCCGGCACGGAGAGCATCTGGAGCACCAGTTGTGGAGCCACCGAGAGGAGCACTCCGAGGGCGACCAGTGCGCTCAGTGCGGCCGCGACGGGCACGGAAGTGCCGGTGCCGGGCAGTGCCGCGCTGGGCGCCCGCGGCACGGGCGGCTGGAACAGCACCGCTGTCCACACCAGGTAGTAGTACAGCGCGATGACGACGTTGACCGCCATCACGACCGCGAGCCATCCGGTGCCCGCGCCGACGACCGCCTGGAAGACGGTGACCTTCGCGAACAGGCCCATGAGGCCCGGCGGCAGTCCGGCCAGGCACAGCAGGAAGAACGCCAGCGCGACGGCGACCCCGGGGCGGGCCTTCGCGAGCGCCCGGTAGTCCGCTACGTCGCGACCGCCGACGAGCACCACGACCGCGAACGCGCCGAGGTTCATCACCGCGTAGACGGCGAGGTACGCGACAGCGGCCGGGAGGGTCTCGCCCAGGTCGCCGCGCGCTCCGAACGGCACCAGGACGTAGCCCGACTGGGCGATGGACGACCAGGCGAGGAGCCGTACGACATCGGTCTGGCGCAGCGCGACCAGGTTGCCGACGGTCATCGTCACAGCGGCCAGCACACCCAGCGCCGGGCCCCACAGGTGTTCGTAGGGCCACAGCCCGATACCGGCGACCAGGAGCAGTGCGGCGAACCCCGCAGTCTTCGAAACGACGGACAGGAACGCGGCGACCGGCACCGGAGCGCCGCGGTAGGTGTCCGGCACCCAGAAGTGGAACGGGACGGCGGCGACCTTGAAGGCGAAGCCGGCCAGGGTGAGGATCGCCCCGGCGGAGGCGATGGTGTCGAACTCCGGATCGATGTCCGCCAGCGCCCCGCCCAACTGGTCGAGGTAGACCGCGCCGCCGCTCGCGCCGTACAGCAGGCTGACGCCGAAGAGCAGTACGGCCGTGGCGGCCACTGACATCAGGAAGAACTTCAGGGCGGCTTCGGCTGAGCGGCCGTCCCGCCGGATTCCGATGAGCGCGTACGCCGGGAGGGTGGTCGTCTCCAGCGCGACGACGAGGGTGAGCAGATCGCGCGCCGCGACGAGGGTTACCGCGCCGGTGACGGAGGCCAGGAGCAGGAAGTTGTACTCCCCCGTCGGTGCCTTGCGGTCCGACCCCGCACGTCCCGGAACTGAGCCGGCTGGAACCGGGCCGTCCGGAACCGGGCCGACGGAAACCGTGCGGTCCGACATCGAAAGCAACACGACGATCATCGACGCACCGAGCAGGACACCCTGCAGGATCAGCGTGAGGTCGCCGACTTCGTACGAGCAGAACAGCCGGTCGGGTGAACAGAAGGTCCGGCGGTCGGCACCGCGCAGCGGGATCAGGAGCAGGAGCGCGGTGCCGAGCCCGCCGAGGGCGACCCAGGGCAGGATCCGTTTGCGTTCCGGGCGCTTGTTCTCCAGCGCCAGGTCGGTGAGCAGGACGGCAAGCGCGGCGACAGCGACCACAAGCGGCGGTGCGACGGCCGTCCAGTCGATGTCCTGGACCATCGAAAGCGGGCCGTGAGTTGAGGCGAGATTCATGACGTCGCCCCCAGGAGTGCGCGGACGGCCGGATCGGTGACGGCGAGGACGGCGGCGGGCCACAGTCCGAGGATCAGGGTGAGGGCCACCAGCGGACTCCAGGCGAGGACTTCACCCCGCCCGACATCGGGAAGTTCAGCTGTCTGGACGGGCGGGCCCATGCACACCCGCCGGACGATCATCAGCATGTACCCGGCGGTCAGCACCGTGCCGAGCCCGGCGAAGGCCAGGAAAGTGCGGTACGCGGTGTGCGACAGCCCCGGCCCAGGTTCGTACGCGCCGTACATCGCGAGCAGTTCACCCCAGAACCCGGCGAGCCCCGGCAGCCCGAG
This sequence comes from Kitasatospora sp. UYEF31, assembly GCF_057291755.1. Classification (NCBI taxonomy): domain Bacteria; kingdom Bacillati; phylum Actinomycetota; class Actinomycetes; order Kitasatosporales; family Streptomycetaceae; genus Kitasatospora; species Kitasatospora sp. UYEF31. The sequence goes on along the minus strand of NZ_JBXAWK010000001.1, from coordinate 138,269 downwards.
CCCGGCCACCGCGCCGAAGGCGACGAGGCCGCCCAGTCGCGGAGCCCGCGCGTACAGGCTGCCGCCGATCTTCTCCAGGGTGGCGGTGCCGTGCCGGTCCTTGACCGCGCCGACGAGGAAGAACAGCAGGCCGGTGACCAGCCCGTGACCGATGTTGGCGAACAGCGCGCCGTTGATGCCGGTCGGGGTGAGTGTCGCGATGCCGAGCAGGACAAAGCCCATGTGCCCGACGGAGGAGTAGGCGATGATCCGCTTCAGATCGGACTTTCCATCTCGGACCAATGCCAGGCAGACGAGCGCTCCGTACACGATCCCGACCGTCCCGAAGGCGGCCAGATAGGGCGCGAGCGTGTGCGCGCCCTCCGGTAGCGCCGGGACCGCGATCCGGACGAGGCCGTACGTGCCCATCTTCAGGAGGACGCCCGCGAGCAGGACCGACCCGGCCGTCGGCGCAGCCGTGTGGGCGTCGGGGAGCCAGGTGTGCAGCGGCCACATCGGCGCTTTGACCGCGAGGCCGATGCCGACCGCCAGGAACGCCGTGAGCTGCACACCGCGGGACATGCCGGCGCCGTGGCCCCGCGCCAGTTCGACCATGTCGAAGGTGCCGGTCTTCGCGCCGATCAGCAGGAAGCCGAGCAGCATCAGCGCGGAGCCGAGCAGGGTGTAGAGGATGAACTGGTACGCGGCGGGACCGCGGGCGCCCGGCGCCCCCCACCGCTGGATGAGGAAGTACATCGGGATCAGCACGACCTCGAAGGCCACAAAGAACAGGATGAGGTCGAGGGCGGCGAAGGTGCCCAGGACGCCGGCTTCGAGGGTGAGCATCAGCGCGAGGAATGATTTTGCGCTGCCGCCAGGCGGAATTCCCCCGGGGGTACGGCCCGCGACTGCGGCCGCTGTAGGCGCAGTGCCCCCCGGGTGAGCAGAGGACAGGCTGTGGACGGCGCACAGGAAGGTCAGCAGCGCCGTCAGCACGATCAGCGGCAGCGAGATGCCGTCGACCCCCAGGTGGAAGCGCATCCCCAGGGCCGGGGCCCACGCGTGGTCGGTGCTGAACTGCATGCCTGACGCATGCCGGTCGAAGCCGATGGCCAGGGCCACGGCGAGGGCGAGCGCTCCCCCGGCCGCGCCGGTGCCGAACAGTCGGGCCTGTCGGTCCGTCAGTGCGGGCGCGGCGAGCAGCGTGCCCGCGCCGACCAGCGGCAGGGCGATGAGGCAGAGCAGGACGACGTTCACGGCCGACTCCCGTCGATCATGCTCGGAATACGGTGGTTCCGGCGGGAGGGCGGCGTTTCGAGCATGGTCGACGCCCAGGTGCGCCGGATGCGGGTGGTCACAGCAGCACCGCCACAGTCAGGATGACGACTCCCGCGAAGAGACCGGTCAGATACAGGCGTACGTTTCCGTTCTGCGTGCGGCGCAGCAGGCCGCCCAGGCTCCAGGACGCCTGCGCGGAGCCCCGCACGTATGTCTCGATGACCTCGCGGTCGACGAACCGGCTCAGCCGGGCCGCCGCGTACACCGGTGCGACGACAGTCGCGGCGTACAGCCGGTCCATGTCGAAACCGCGCAGGGCCGGACCGTGCAGCGGCCCGAGGAGGCGGGCGCCCGGATCGGCAGCCGGCTGACGACGCCACAGGAGCCAGGTCGCCAGGGCGCCCGCGACGATCAGCCCGGAGGAGACCAGTGAGGTCAACAGCTTCGGCGTCAGGTCGTCACCGCTGTCGAGCCAGCCCGGGATGCGGGTGTACACCGCGCCGAGCAGCACCGTCGGGACGGCGAGGACGATGAGCGGCCAGCGCATCGCGGCCGGCCCTTCGCCGTGGGTTCCGTCGCCGTGGGTTCCGTAGTCGGCGGCGTCCGCGTGGGCCGGGACCTCTGAGCCTGCGGCGTCCGCGTGCCCGGGGACTTTCTGGCCCGCGATGTCCGGCGCCGGGCTGAAGAAGGCCCGGAGCCAGAGCCGTGTCGCGTACGCCGCCGTCACGGCGACGGTGAGCAGCCCGGCGATCAGCACCAGCCACCCGGCGAAGACCGTCGTGCCGTCGCCTTCCGCGGCGTGTTCGGCCGCGCCGAGCACGGCTTCCTTGCTGAAGAATCCGGCGAACGGCGGCAGTCCGGCGAGCGCCGCGAGGCCGAGTGTCATGGTCCAGAAGGTCACGGGCGCTTTGGCCCGGAGGCCGCCCATCGCGGCGAGCGCGCCGGTGCCCGCCGCGTGGATCGCAACGCCCGCCGCGAGGAACAGCAGCGCCTTGAAAGCACCGTGGGACAGCATGTGGAAGAGTGCCGCGCTGCGTCCGCCGACGGCCAGGCCACCGGTCATGTAGGCGAGCTGGCTGACGGTCGACCAGGCGAGGACCCGTTTGAGGTCTTCCTGGGCCAGTGCCGCGAGCGCCGCGCCGAGCATGGTGACCGAGGCGATCACCGCCAGGACCGTCACCGTCACGGCCGAGTGCGTGAACACCGGGTAGAGCCTGGCGGTGAAGTAGACACCCGCCGCGACCATCGTCGCCGCGTGGATCAAGGCGCTGACGGGTGTCGGGCCTGCCATCGCGTCCGGCAGCCAGACCTGCAGCGGCAGTTGCGCGGACTTGCCGACGACCCCGCACAGGAGCAGCAGCGAGGCGACGGTGACCGTGGTGGAGTCGGTCGCCGGCAGCGATCCGACGACCTCGCGGATGTCGAACGAACCGGCGGCCGTGCCGAGCACGAGGATGCCGATCAGGAAGGGCACGTCACCGAGCTTGGTGACGACAAAGGCCTTTATCGATGCGCTGCGGGCGGCTTCGGTCTCCCAGTGGTGGCCGATCAGGAAGTACGAGCAGATGCCCATGACCTCCCAGCCGACGAGCAACACCATGAGGTCGCCGGTGAAGACGACGAGCAGCATCGCGGCGCTGAACAGGGAGACGAGGGCCGCGTACGAGGAGTAGCGCGGGTCTTCCCTGAGGTAGGCGGTGGAGTACACCTGGACGAGCAGCGCGACGACGGTGACCAGGACGGCCGCGAGTGCGGCCTGGCCGTCGACGTAGAGGCTGAGGTTGATGTCGGTCGCGCCGGTCGGTGTCAGGCGCACGGACGACTCGACCGGGTGCCCGGTGCAGACCCGCCGGGCGAGCAGGACGCTGAGAACGAATGCGGCGAGCAGCGGGAGGATCGCGAAGACCCGGGCGAGCGCGGGGGTGCGGCGGCCGGACGCGAAACCGAGCAGCGCGCCGAGCGCCGGCAGGCCGACGGTCAGGGCGGCGGTGGTGGTCACCGGTCCACCTCGTTCAGCTCGGCCGGTCCTGTACGCTCCGTCGGCTCCGCGGACTCTGTCGGCTCGTCCGTTTCGTTGAGCTCGCGCAGGTCGTCCACGTCGGAGGTGCCCCGGTTGCGGAACACCATGAGCACGATGGCCAACCCGAGTCCGATCTCCGCCGCTGCGATGGTGATGATGAAGAGGGTGAGCGCCTGACCGGCGTGCAGGGTGTCCCGCAGCCACATGTCGAAGGCGACGAGGTTGATGTTGACAGCGTTGAGCATGAGCTCGACGGACATCAGGACGAGGATCGCGTTGCGCCGCGCGAGCACGCCGTACAGGCCGATGCTGAAGAGCAGGGCCGCCAGGACCGCGGGGTAGATCACATGCACGACGCACCCCATGTCGGGGGTCCTGGGGTCGGCCCCCAAAATGGCGCGGCTACGACGTGCATTCCGTCAGTCCTTTCCGGATCTCGTACGGGACAGAATGACCGCTCCGACCAGCGCGGCGAGCAGCAGGACCGACAGGACTTCAAACGGGAGTACCCAGGTACTGAAGATGCTCTCCCCGGTGACTCTGGCTACTCCGGCGGTGTCGTCGCCGAGGTGCATGTAGGTCGACCGGAAGGCGTCCACGACAACGGTCACCAACGTGGCCGCCGAACCGAGCGCGACGGCCAGTGCGGGCAGGCGCAGCGGCGGGTCCTCGCTGCGGCCGATCGGCGCTTTGGTCATCATCAGGCCGAAGAGCAGCAGGACGACGACGGCGCCCACGTAGATCAGCACCTGCACCCAGGCGATGAATTCGGCGGTCAGCAGCAGGAACTCCGCGGCCAGTCCGCCGAGCGTCACCACCAGCCACAGGGCGGCGTGCACGAGCTGGCGGGTGGTCACCACCAGGAGGGCCGAGCCCAGGACGACGACACCGACGAGGACAAAGGCGATCTCGACCCCGGTGGGGGAAAGGAAACCGGGGTCTGCGGAAGCGACGGTGTTCACGCCCCGGGCTCCCCCGGCTGCTCCTCCGGCTGCCCGGGTGCCTGCCCGACGGCCTCAGCCGACCCAGCCGACCCAGCCGCCGAAGCCGCCTCCGCGGCCTCCACGGCCTTGGCCGCCTCCGCCCGCTTCTTGTCGGCGGACTTCTTCGCCATCGTCAGTTCCTTCGGCTCCTCGGCGCGTTCGTCGAGCGCGGGGGGCGCGGGCACGGTGGCCATCCAGTCCCCCAGCCGGTCCTTCTCGTGCAGCATGTCCTTGATGTCGAACTCGGCGAACTCGAACTCGGGCGTCCAGAAGAGGGCGTCGAAGGGGCAGACGTCGACGCAGATCCCGCACCACATGCACAGTGAGAAGTCGATCGCGAAGCGGTCGAGGACGTTGCGCGAGCGGTCCCGGCCGCCGGGGGTCGTGGCGGGCACGACCTCCTTGTGCGAGTCGATGAAGATGCACCAGTCCGGGCACTCGCGGGCGCACAGCATGCAGGAGGTGCAGTTCTCCTCAAGGAGCGCGATGACACCGCGAGAGCGCGGCGGCAGCTCAGGCCGCACCTCCGGGTAGGCGTGTGTGACCGACGGCTTGACCATGGTCTTGAGCGTTGTCGCCAAGCCTTTGATCAGCCCGGCGCCGGGGACGGGCCTGGAGGGGACAGCGCTGGAGGAGACAGCGCCGGAGGGGACAGGACTGGAAACGGGATCGTTCATGAGATCGCCACCTTCACCACACCGGTGAGTACGAGTTGGGCCAGGGCAAGGGGGATCAGACCGGTCCAGGCCAGCTTCATCAGCTGGTCCTCGCGCAGTCGGGGGTAGCTGACCCGCAGCCAGATCACGACGAACGCCAGCGCCCCGGTCTTGAGCAGCATCCACAGCCAGCCGAGTGTGTCGGCGTACGGGCCGTGCCAGCCGCCGAGGAACATCACCGCGGTCAGTGCGCTCAGGACCAGGATCCCGGCGTACTCCGACAGCAGGAACAGCGCGAACCGCAGCCCGGTGTACTCGGTGTACGCGCCGAAGATGATCTCGGAGTCGGCCACCGGCATGTCGAACGGCGGGCGTTGCAGTTCGGCCAGCCCCGCGGTGAAGAACACGAGGCCGCCGACCGCCTGCCACGGCAGCCACCACCACTCCCACGCGCCGAGGATCGACACGAGCGAGAGCGATCCCGCCGCCATCGCGACGGAGGCCGCCGCGAGCAGCATGGGGAGTTCGTACGCCATCAGCTGGGCGGCCGTGCGCAGCGCGCCGAGCAGGGAGAACTTGTTCGCCGAGGCCCAGCCGCCCATCAGGGTGCCGAGCACGCCGACGCCCATGACCGCCAGGATGAAGAAGATCCCCGCGTCGACCGTCCGGCCCACCATGCCCTCGGGGCCGATGGGGATGGCGATCAGCACGACCATGTACGGGATCAGCGCGACTGCCGGTGCGAGCTTGAAGATTCGTTTGTCCGCCCCGGCGGGGACGATGTCCTCCTTCTGGGCGAACTTCACCCCGTCCGCGACGAGCTGGGCCCAGCCGTGGAAGGCTCCCGCGTACATCGGTCCGACCCGGGCCTGCATGTGGGCCATGACCTTGTGTTCTGTCTGCCCGATGACGAGCGGCAGCACGAGGAACGCCACAAGGACCAGGGCGAGCCGCAGCAACACGTCAAGCACGGTCATGCCCCGCCTCGCTCTCCGGTCACGTGATGTTCCTGCTTAACAAGTGTGCAGAGCGAAGCGTAGTGGGACTGAGGGGGCGTGGCCGAGTGCGGCGGCCGGTCAACCCGGAAGGATCAAGGCTGCGCGGTAGCCGGACCGGCAGGCGGACCAGCGGCGGGAGCGTCAGTCGGCGGATCAGCCTGCGGCTGCTGGCTCGCGCTCCCCTGCGCCACGCTGCGGGCCCGGCGGGGCCGTTCGGCGCGGGCGGGGCGATCGGCGGGCGTCCCCTCCCCGCCTGCTGAATCTGCCTCAGGTTCCTGCTTGTCAGGCCCCCACGTGCCCGGTTCCGGGACGCCGGGCGGCAGCATCCGCCGCCGGCCGGTCGCCGGTGTGTTCTCGGACGACTCCCCCGGCTCCTTCGCGCCGGGCCAGGCCTTCGCCACCCGGGCGGCGAGGATGAAGTCCTTGCGCAGCGGGTGTCCCTCGAAACCGTCGGGCAGCAGCAGCGGGTCGAGCCCCGGGTGCCCGTCGAAGCCGATGCCGAACATCTCGTGGGTCTCGCGCTCGTGCCAGGCGGCCCCGGCGTAGACATCGACGACCGAGGCCAGTCGCGGGTCGGCTTTGGGGATTCTGGTACGGAGCATCAGCCGGCGGACGTCCGGCAGTGCGGCGACGTGGACGACGACGGCGAAGCCGTGGTCGAGCTCGTCGACGCCGGTGAGCCAGTCGAAGAAGCCGCAGCCGAGTCCGTCGCGTACGGCGGTCAGTGCGGCGGCCCAGTGCACGGCGGCCACATCGACAGTGGTCAGGCCGTAGGAGTCGCCGGTGACCACGACCATGCCGCCGAGGGCGTTCCGTACGTCATCGGGGTTGAAGGTCTTCACGCGCCGGCTCCGGAGGGCGGGGCCACCAGTGGCCGGGACAGTGCTTTGTCGGGTACGGCGTAGCGGGTCGCGAGCGACTCTCCGGCGATCTTGTCCTGGAGTTTGAGGATGCCCTGGAGCAGCGCCTCGGGCCGGGGCGGACAGCCGGGCACGTACACATCGACGGGGATGATCTGGTCGACGCCCTTGGTCACCGAGTAGGAGTCCCAGTAGGGGCCGCCGCAGTTGGCGCACGAGCCGAACGAGATGACGTACTTCGGCTCGGGCATCTGTTCGTACAGGCGCTTGATGGCGGGGGCCATCTTGTCCGTCACCGTCCCGGACACGATCATCAGGTCGGCCTGCCGGGGGCCCGGCGCGAACGGGATGACGCCCAGTCGGATGAAGTCGTGCTTGGCCATCGAGGACGCGATGAACTCGATCGCGCAGCAGGCCAGGCCGAAGTTGAACACCCACAGGCTGTACTTGCGGCCCCAGTTGAGGACCACCCGCATGGGCGCGGGGGCCAGTCGCGAGAGCACACCGAGCCTGGGATTCCCGAAACCGGGCATCGGCAGGTCGACCGGCTGTGATTCCGTCAGCCCTCCGGCCACTGGAACTACGTCCATGTCAGGACACCCTTCCGCCACGCGTACAGGAGTCCGACCGCCAGGAAGCCGACGAACACGAACATCTCGACCAGCGTGGTCGCGCCGAAGCCGGGGGCGGCGAACACCGTCGCCCACGGGAACAGGAACATCACGTCCACCGCGAAGATCACATACAGGTAGGCGTAGACGTAGTACCGGATGTGCGTCTGTGCCCAGCCCTCGCCGACCGGGTCGACGCCGCACTCGTACGTCAGGAGCTTCTCGCGGGTGGGGACGTTCGGGCGCAGCAGCCGGCCGCCCAGGAACGCCGTGGCGACGAACGCGCACCCGACGAGAAGGACCAGGCCGACCAGTGCGTACGTACTGAAATAGCCGTTCCCGCTCATCCGGACTCCCGCCTTTTACGCATCAGGGACCAAAGTCTAGGGGCCGCCGGAGTTCTAGGGGGCAGGTGGGGACAGCCCTACCTCCAAGACACCGACCGGCCTCATGGGATCTTGAGCGGCGGAACAGCAGAGTGGACCCAAGACTCCACAACCGCCCTGAATGAGGTCCCCGTCATGTCGAACACGGCACTTCTCCCCGCCGCACCCCGGCCGCGTGCCGGGTTCTGGAAGGCACCGTTCGAGGCCCGGGTGTGGGCCGAGAGTCTGTACCTGTTCCTCAACCTGCCGCTGGGTGTGATCGGCTTCATCCTGGCGATCACGTTCTTCGTGCTGGGTGTCGGCACAACCGCGGTGTTCCTGATCGGCCTGCCGATCCTCGCCGGGCTGCTGATGTTCGCTCGCGGCTGGGGCGCGATGGAGCGGGGCCGGGCCCGCGGGCTGCTCCGGGTGGATGTCCAGGATCCCCGTCCTGCGGTGCGCAGGGGCAGCGGCTTCGGCGGCTGGATCAAGTCGCGGCTCGGTGACCAGGCCGGGTGGCGGGCCTGGCTCTACATGATCATCGGTCTGCCGTGGGGCATCTTCTCCTTTGTCACCACGGTCTGCTTCTGGGCTGTGCCGGTCGCCGCGATGGGATCCCCGCTGATCCAGTACATCCTCAACCACACCCTGGACGAAGAGGAAGACTCCCCGATCGTCTTGGGTCACGCGCTGAACAGCTACTTCTGGTCCTGGGGCCGGGCGGCGGCCGGCCTGCTGGTCTTCTTCGTCACCCCGTACGTCATCCGCGGTCTGGCCGCGGTGGACAAGGCGATGGTCCGTGCCCTGCTCGGTCCGGGCAGCCTGACCAAGCAGGTCGAGGACCTGACCGTCAGCCGTGGCGCGGCACAGGACACCGCCGCGGCCGACCTGCGCCGGATCGAGCGGGACCTGCACGACGGCGCCCAGGCCCGGCTGGTGGCGCTGGCCATGGACCTCGGTCTGGCCAAGGAGAAGATGACCTCCGACCCGGCAGCCGCCGAGCGGATGGTCGGTGAGGCGCACGCCGAGGTGAAGGTGGCCCTGCAGGAACTGCGCGACCTGGCCCGGGGCATCCACCCGGCAGTCCTGACGGACCGTGGCCTGGACGCGGCCCTGTCGGCGATCGCGGTCCGCTGCACGGTGCCGGTCAACGTGGACGTGTCGCTGGACCGGCGGCCGAGCGGCCCGGTCGAGTCGGTGGCCTACTTCACCGTCTCGGAGCTGCTGACCAACATCTCCAAGCACAGCGGCGCGAACGTGGCGTCGGTGACTGTGCGGACTGAGAAGAAGCACATGTTCATCGTGGTGGCGGACAACGGCCGGGGCGGCGCGGCGGTCGGCAAGGGTTCGGGCCTGGCGGGTCTGACCGAGCGGGTCCGGAGTGTCGACGGCACGTTGCAGGTGGACAGCCCGGAGGGCGGCCCGACGACGATGACGGTGACACTGCCTTACTGACACCGACTCTGAACAGTGCCCGGTCGCGTTCAACAAGGTGGCCGACCACTGTCGTCATTTCACGAAAAATCCACGCGTACGGCCAACCCGCCCCCCGGGTTGGCCGTTGCCGTTGCCCGTCCCCCGTGCGCCCGCGCGATCGAGGCGACGATCGACAGGCCGAGCCCGGTGCCCTCCCCCGGCGCGTGCCGACGCGGCTGCATCCGGCGGAACGGTTCGAACAGCTGTGGCACGATGTCCGCCGGAACCACCGGGCCCGTGTTGGTGACGGTCAGCCCCGCGGCGTCCACGGTGACGCCGATCCGTCCGCCGTCGATGTTGTACGCGGCCGCGTTGGCGAGCAGGTTGCGCACGAGGTGGCCGAGGAGGACGTGGTCACCGGCAACGGTCAGCGGCGCGAGGGTCTGTTCGACGGTCAGGTCCCCGAAGTCGCAGTTTTCGACCATCGCCGCGGCTACTTCGTCGAGTCGTACGGGTTCGCGCCGTTCCAGCCCCTGGTCACCGGCGGCCAGCAACAGCAGACCTTCGATCAGCTGTTCACTGCGTTCGACCACGCCCAGCATCTGGACGCGCGTGCGTTCGACCCGGCGGGGATCGGGGTCGGTCAAGCCGATCTCGACCGCCGCCCGCTGGACGGCCAACGGCGTACGGAGTTCGTGCGCGGCGTTGGCCGTGAACCGTTGTTGGGCCGCCACCAGCGCCTGGATGCGGTCGAGCATCTCGTCGAAGGTGTCGGCGAGATCCTTCAGCTCGCCGGGCGGGGCTTTGAGCGCGATGCGCTCGTGCAGGTTCTCCCCGGACAATCGGCGGGCGCTCGCCGCGATGGTGTGCACCGGGCGCAGCACCCGTCCGGCCATCCAGTAGGCCAGTACCACCGACAGCACCGCGAACACCGCGAGCGCGATCAGCGAGACGGTGAGCAGCCGCTCCAGGGTGGTCGACTCGACGGCCGTCACCAGCTTGGCCATCGAGGTACGGCTGCCCGGTGCGATCGGCGCCGCGGGTGACGTCGACAGGGTCTGGCTGGACTGGAAGTCCATACTGTCCGGCAGCGCCGGTCCGCGCTGGGCGACGGTGATGGACCTGGCGAGCTGCGGTTGCAGCCCCCGCCCGACGAGCACGTACACCAGCGCTATCAGGCCGCCGCCGGCAAGCAGCAGCAGCCCGCCGTACAGCGCGGTGAGCCGGGTGCGTTCGGTGAATCTCAGTGGGGCGAGCCGCCGTCCGATGCGCCTCATGCGGCACCCGTGATCCGGTACCCGGCCCCCGAGACGGTCTCCACCACCGGTGGTTCCCCCAGCTTGCCCCGCAGCTTGCTGACGGTCACCCGTACGGCATTGGTCCGGTAGCCCGTCCCCTCCTCCCACACCTGTTCGATGAGGTCGTCGTGGCCGACGGCCGCGCCCTCGGCGCGCATCAGTGCTTCGAGTACGGCGAACTCCTTGGGTGAAAGGTGCAGGTGCCGGCCGTCCCGGCCAGCCTGGCGGCGGGCGGTGTCCAGGGTGATCCCGGCCCGTTCGAGGACGGGCGGCAGCGCCGGCCTGGCGCGGCGCCCCAGGGCCAGCACCCTGGCCAGGAGTTCGTCGTACGCGAACGGTTTGGTCAGGTAGTCGTCGGCCCCCAGGCCGAGCCCCTCCACCCGGTCGCGCACCGTTCCCGACGCGGTCAGCATCAGCACCCGGGTGACCAGACCCCGCGCGACCACCCGGCGGCAGACCTCATCGCCGTGCACCCCGGGCAGGTCGCGGTCGAGCACGAGTACGTCGTACTCCATCGTTTCGATCTTCCGCAGGGCCTCGTCGCCGTCGGACGCCACATCGACCGCTATGGCCGCGCGGCGCAGCCCGTCAGCGATGAGTTCGGCGAGGAATGCCTCGTCTTCGACTACCAGTACACGCATGTGTTCCATATGTACCGGTTGGTGGGTTTCGAAAAGTTAAGCGGTTCCGGAGAGGGAAGCGAAACACGGGTTCCCGGCAGGGTTCGGACCAGCTGTTCCCTCGTGCCTCCCATGACTGGAGAATCCATGATCCTGCTCCGTAAGCGCGCTTTCGCCCTCGTCTGCGGCGTAGCCGCACTGGCCTTCCCGCTGACCGCGTGCGGCGGTGACTCGGACAACAAGGCTGACAAGAAGTCCGACGTCAAGGCGGAGTCCCAGACCGACAGGAACATGGACGGCGCGCTGAAGATGGCGCAGTGCATGCGCGGGGAGGGTATCGACATGCCCGACCCGAAGCCCGGCACCGACGAACGGAGCCTGACCCTCAACAGCGGTGGCAAGTCCCAGGAGGACATGTCCGCGGCGTTGAAGAAGTGTGGACAGGCCTCCGGCACCAACGGGGGCAACACCGACGCCAACGGTGAACTCACCCAGGAGTTCAAGGACCAGGCGCTGAAGTACGCGCAGTGCATGCGCACGAACGGCGTCGACATGCCCGACCCGGACTTCGACAGCAAGATGTCCAAGGCGATGCAAATGCCGCAGGACGAAGCTGGCAAGAAGAAGCTCGATGACGCGAACAAGGCCTGCGCCGCCGACGAGCCCAAGCGATGAAGCGCAAGGCACTCATCGGCGCTGTGGTGGCGGTGGTCCTGGCCGGAGGCGGCTCGGCGGCCTACACGGCGATGGCCGATGACAACTCCTCGACCGTACAAAAAAATCCCCGGCTGCTCCCCGCCACCGTGCCTGTCCAACGCGGCGACCTGAGCGACAGCACGTCGGTGGACGGCACGGTCGGCTTCGCCGCCGAGCACAAACTGAACGCGGGCGCGGCCGGAACCTTCACCTGGGTGGCCCCGGGCGGTTCGAGCGTCGAGCGGGACGGGCGTCTTTACGACGTCAACGGCCGTACGGTCCGCTTGATGTTCGGCGACGTCCCGATGTACCGCCCGCTGAAGGACGGCGACAAGGGCGCAGACGTCAAGCAGTTGGAGCAGAACCTCAAGGCGCTGGGCTTCGCCGACGGCCTCAAGGTGGACGACACCTTCACCTCGGGCACGGCCGACGCGGTCAAACGCTGGCAGAAGGCCCACAAGCAGGAGCAGACCGGCACGGTCGGCCAGGAGGACATCGCGTTCGAGCCCGGTCCCGTACGGATAAAGACGCAGGACTCCAAAGTCAGCGACCAGGCCGCTCCCGGGAAGCCCGTCTACACGGTCACCTCCGCCGAGCGGATCGTCACGGTCAAGCTCAAGACCGAGCAGCAGAGGCTCGCGCAGCCCGGCACCAAGGTGACCGTGGACCTCCCAGGGGGTGGCACGGCGACCGGCACGGTGCTGTCCGTCGGCAACGTCGCCGCAGCACCGGACCCCGACCGGCCCGGCGGCGAATCCAAGGTCGAAGCGGTCGTCGAGCTGGACGACAAGGCCAAGGCTGCGAGTGTCCCGGACCAGTCGCCGGTCTCGGTCAAGCTGATCGGGCAGACCCGCAAGGGTGTGCTGTCCGTGCCCGTCGGAGCGCTGCTCGCCCGCCCGCAGGGCGGCTTCGCCGTCCAGGTCGTCGAGAACGGTCTAGCCCGCGATGTCCCGGTGGAACTGGGCCTGTTCGGCAAGGGCAGGGTCGAAGTCTCCGGCGCGGGCCTGACCGCGGGCATGCAGGTCGGGGTGCCTTCACCATGAGTGCCGACATGCCGGCCGACGCTCCGGCCGAGGTGAACGTCGTCGAGTTGACCGGCGTACGGAAGGACTATCCGGGCGGGGTGGCGGCTCTCGCCGGTGTCGATCTGACCATCGCCCGCGGCGAGTTGCTCGCCATCGTCGGCCCGTCCGGGTCCGGCAAGTCGACGCTGCTGAACATCATCGGCACGCTGGACCGCCCGTCGGCGGGGACGGTACGGATCGCCGGCCACGACGTCAGCGCGCTCAAAGACCGCGCGCTGTCGGCGCTGCGTGCCCGGCACCTCGGTTTTGTGTTCCAGTCCTTCCACCTCGCCGCCGGGGTCTCGGCGTTGGACAACGTCGCGGACGGGCTGCTCTACACCGGCCGTTCGGTGCGCGAACGCCGCGCCGCGGCCCGTACGGCATTGGACCGGGTCGGTCTCGGCGACCGGCTGCGGCACAAGCCGCACGAGCTGTCCGGCGGTCAGAAGCAACGGGTTGCCATCGCCCGCGCGGTGGCCGGCGATCCGGACCTGCTGCTCGCCGACGAGCCGACCGGCGCGCTGGACACGAAGTCCGGGATGGCCGTCATGGACCTGCTGCGTGAACTCAACGCCGCAGGCACCACCGTCGCCGTGATCACCCACGACCAGGAGATCGCCGCTTCGCTGCCCCGCCGGGTGCGGGTGCGCGACGGGTTGATCCTGCGGGACTCGACACGGGACTCGACACGGGACTCAACACCGGGCTCGTCAGCGCACTCAACACCGGACTCGTCAGCGGAGGTCGCGGCATGAAGCACGCGTTGACCTCATCCCGCCTGCGCCCGTCCCGGCTGCGGTTCGGCGACGTCCTGCGGGCCGGCTCGGCGGGCATGCGCAGCCGCCCGATGCGCGTCGTGCTCTCCGCACTCGGCATCGCCATCGGGATCGCCACCATGATCGCCGTGGTGGGCGTCTCCGCCTCCGGCAAAGCCGATCTACTGCAACACCTGGACAAGCTCGGCACCAACATGCTGGTCGTGAAACCGGGACAGTCGATGTTCACCGGCGGCAAGGCCAAGCTTCCCGAGGAGTCGGTCGGCATGGTCGGCCGGATCGACGGCGTCGAACACGTGGTCGCGACCGGGGACGTGGAAGCGTCGGTCCGGCGTACGGAGAAGATCTCCAAGGACCAGACCGGCGGGATCGGCGTCCGCGCCGTCACCGGGGACCTGCTCGGCACGCTCCGCGGGAGGATGCTCAGCGGCAGCTGGCTCAACAACGCGACCGGCCGCTATCCCTCGGTGGTGCTCGGCCCGGTGGCCGCGCAGCGCCTGGGCATCACCGCGCCCGGGCAGCAAGTGTTCATCGGCGACCGGTACTTCACCGTGGTCGGCATCCTCGACGACTTGCCGCTGTCCCCGGAAGTCGAGCGCTCCGCGCTGATCGGCTGGGACGCGGCCAAGGAGTTCCTGGCCTTCGACGGCCACCCGACGGCGGTGTACGAACGGTCCACCGACGCTTCGGTGCATGACGTACTGAAGCTGTTGCCGCGGACGGTGGACCCCAAGGAGCCGCAGAACGTCCAGGTCACCAACCCGTCGCAGGCGTTGCAGGCCAAGGCCGCGACGGAGGGCGCGTTCTCGACGCTGCTGCTCGGCCTGGGCGGGGTGGCATTGCTCGTCGGTGGTGTGGGAGTCGCCAACACGATGATCATCTCGGTCCTTGAGCGCCGCAGCGAGATCGGCCTGCGCCGCTCCCTGGGCGCGACCCGCGGCCAGGTGCGGATCCAGTTCGTCACCGAGTCTCTGCTGCTGTCCTGCCTGGGCGGCATCGCCGGGGTGGCTCTGGGCGCGGCGGGCACGGCCGCGTACGCGGCCGCGAACGGGATGCCGGCGGTGATCCCCGGCTGGGCGGTGGCCGGTGGCCTGGGCGCGACGCTGGTCATCGGCACGGTCGCGGGGATCTACCCGGCGGTGCGGGCGGCGCGGCTGTCGCCGACGGTGGCGTTGCAGGCTGCGTGACGGGCTGCGTTGCAGGCTGCGTGACGGGCTGCGTTGCAGGCTGCGTGACGGGCTGCGTTGCAGGCTGCGTGGCGGGTTGAGCGCCACTTCGCGGGTTTTCACGATTCCCGTGTAGGTCAGGGGCTGTTTTCAGGCTCTCACCTACACGGGAATCTTGAGTTCAACTGCGCCAAGGTTGTCTGCCGACCAGAGTCGGGCACACCGTTTTTCAGATCACCCGGATGAGTGGCAAATCTCCCCATCCCTCGCGGAAAGCGTTCGGTTCAGCTCGTTTGAAGCAAACCGAACACTTTCGGGGGAACCCCAGTGAGAGCGTGCCGTCGGCGGCCTTCACTCCCCGGTGCAGCAGCAACTTCCCGTCGGCACCCTGCGTCCACAGGTCGACACGACTGTCCCCGTCCACATCACCCAGTGCGATGAGTTGCCGCACCCTGGACCAGTCAGTCGCGTAGGCCGGTGCCGTCGCGATGAGTCCTGCTGCCAGAGCCGCGCCCACCACTACGGTCACCCCACCCCGCCCCCATCAGCAAGACTGTCCCCCGCGGGGAACACGGGGCTCCCCGCTGAACGGAGAGGGCGGCACAGCGTGCGCGTGGTGATCGCGGAGGACTCGGTCCTCCTACGGGACGGCATCGCCCGGTTGCTGGTGGACCGGGGGCACGAAGTAGTGGCCGCCGTCGATGACGCCGAGCAGCTGCTGGTCAAGGCCGCGGAGCTGCGGCCGGACGTCTGCGTGGTGGATGTGCGGATGCCGCCGACGTTCACCGACGAGGGCATCCGGGCCGCCGTGCGGATGCGCACCGAGCTGCCTGAGATCGGGGTGCTGGTGCTGTCGCAGTACGTCGAGGAGGAGTACGCCACCGAGCTGCTCGCCGGGAACACCAGCGGGGTCGGCTACCTGCTGAAGGACCGGGTAGCGGACATCGGGGACTTCGTCGCCGCGGTGGTCCGGGTCGCCGGGGGCGGAACCGCGCTGGATCCGGAGGTCGTCTCCCAGTTGTTGGGCCGCAGCCGCAAGCACCACGTGCTGACGGCGCTGACCCCACGGGAGCGGGAGGTTCTGGGCCTGATGGCCGAAGGGCGTACCAATGCGGCCATCGCGCAGGCCCTGGTCGTCTCCGACGGAGCAGTTGAGAAACATGTCAGCAACATCTTCAGCAAGCTGCGCATGCCACCCAGTGAGACCGATCACAGAAGAGTGCTGGCGGTACTCGCGTATCTCGGATCCTGACACGATGACGATGAATTACTAGACACATGCAAGCATTTTGGCGTCCGGACGGGACTGACACGACTGTAAGAATCCCCCGTCCGGGTACACCGGTCCGGATATGGCATGACATGTCATCCCGACCGGGCCCGGCCCGGGGGCATCTCCAGGCCACAGCGACACCCTGGGGCGCGGTCAGGCTCCCCTTAGTTCCGCCGTACGATGCAACTGCTGTTCCCCCTGTTACTTCGATGCGCCAACGCGGCAGGCGCATCCCCCAGGGGGCAAGAAGTGACGCGACATCCGCGCGGGGCGCGGTCGGCCAGCTTTTCTCCGCGAAGTCGGGCGCCGGACCCGACGGAGCGAAGCGGAGTCGGGGCCGCTCAAACGCCCGACTCCGAGCGGAGCCATATACACAGCCGCAGCGCCGAGGAGGTCCAGACGTCGTGACACCGACGACCAAGCAGGTCAAGCAGCTTGACCGCGTGATCATCCGCTTCGCGGGTGACTCAGGTGACGGTATGCAGTTGACCGGCGACCGTTTCACCTCCGAGACGGCGTCGTTCGGCAACGACCTGTCCACCCTGCCGAACTTCCCCGCGGAGATCCGGGCGCCAGCAGGCACGCTGCCGGGTGTCTCCAGCTTCCAGCTGCACTTCGCCGACCACGACATCCTCACCCCGGGCGACGCCCCGACGGTGCTGGTGGCGATGAACCCCGCTGCGCTGAAAGCCAACATCCACGACCTCCCGCGCGGCGCGGAGATCATCGTCAACACCGACGAGTTCTCCAAGCGCGCGCTCGCCAAGGTCGGCTACAGCGCCAACCCCATCGAGGACGGCTCCCTGGACGCGTACAGCGTCCACGCCATCCCGCTGACGACGCTGACCGTCGGCTCCCTCTCCGAGTTCGCGATCTCGAAGAAGGACGCCGAGCGGGCGAAGAACATGTTCGCCCTCGGCCTGCTCTCCTGGCTGTACCACCGGCCGACCGAGTCGACCGTCGCGTTCCTGCGGAAGAAGTTCGCCAAGCTCCCGGTCATCGCCGAAGCCAACGTGACGGCCTTCCGGGCCGGCTGGAACTTCGGTGAGACGACCGAGGACTTCGTGATCTCGTACGAGGTCGCGCCGGCCAAGCAGGAGTCCGGCACCTACCGGAACATGAGCGGCAACCTCGCCCTGTCCTACGGCCTGGTGGCCGCCGGACAGCTGTCGGGCCTGCCGGTCTACCTCGGCTCGTACCCGATCACCCCGGCCTCGGACATCCTCCACGAGCTGTCGAAGCACAAGAACTTCGGCGTGCGCACGTTCCAGGCCGAGGACGAGATCTCCGGCATCGGCGCGGCCCTGGGCGCGTCCTTCGGCGGCGCGCTGGGCGTGACCACCACGTCCGGGCCGGGTGTGGCCCTGAAGTCCGAGGCCATCGGCCTGGCCGTGTCCATGGAACTGCCGCTGCTCATCGTGGACATCCAGCGCGGCGGCCCGTCCACCGGCCTGCCGACCAAGACCGAGCAGTCCGACCTGCTGCAGGCCATGTTCGGGCGCAACGGCGAGGCCCCGGTGCCGATCGTGGCCCCGGCCACCGCCGGCGAGTGCTTCGACGCGGCCATCGAAGCGGCCCGGATCGCACTGAAGTACCGTACGCCGGTCTTCCTGCTCTCCGACGGCTACCTCGCCAACGGCTCCGAGCCGTGGAAGGTCCCGGACGTCGACGAACTGCCCGACCTCAAGGTCGCGTTCGCGACCGAACCCAACCATGAGCTCGAGGACGGCAGCAAGGTCTTCTGGCCGTACAAGCGCGACCCCGAGACGCTCGCGCGTCCGTGGGCCGTCCCGGGCACGCCCGGTCTCGAACACCGCCTCGGCGGCATCGAGAAGGCCGACGGTACGGGCAACATCTCGTACGACCCGGACAACCACGACTTCATGGTGCGCACCCGCCAGGCCAAGGTCGACGGGATCGCCAAAGACATCAAGCCGCTGGAGGTCGACGACCCGACCGGCGACGCCAAGGTCCTGGTCATCGGCTGGGGTTCGACCTACGGGCCGATCGCCGCCGGTATCCGCCGGGTCCGCGCCGGTGGCGGCCGGGTCGCCCAGGCGCACCTGCGCCACCTCAACCCCTTCCCGGCCAACACGGCCGAGGTGTTGAAGGCGTACGACAGAGTCATCGTCCCGGAGATGAACCTGGGCCAGTTGGCCCTGCTGCTCCGCGGCAAGTACCTCGTCGACGCCATGCCGTACAACCAGGTCCGCGGTCTGCCGTTCAAGTCCGAGGAGCTGGCCGCCGTGATTCAGGGAGTGATCGACGGTGTCTGAAGCAGTCGTTGCGGAGGGCCTCGGCCCGCGCGGTTTCGCATCGCTGTCCCTGGTGCCCAAGACGGACACCAAGCAGACGATGAAGGACTTCAAGTCCGACCAGGAGGTCCGCTGGTGCCCGGGTTGCGGTGACTACGCGATCCTCGCCGCGGTCCAGGGCTTCATGCCCGAGCTCGGGCTGAAGAAGGAAAATGTCGTCTGGGTGTCCGGGATCGGCTGCTCCAGCCGTTTCCCGTACTACATGAACACCTACGGCATGCACTCGATCCACGGGCGGGCCCCGACGATCGCGACCGGCCTGGCCTCGTCGCGGCGTGATCTTTCGGTGTGGGTCGTCACCGGTGACGGCGACGCGCTCTCCATCGGCGGCAACCACCTGATCCACGCGCTGCGGCGCAACGTCAACCTGAAGATCCTGCTGTTCAACAACCGGATCTACGGCCTGACGAAGGGTCAGTACTCCCCTACGTCGGAGACCGGCAAGGTCACGAAGTCCACGCCCATGGGCTCGCTCGACCACCCGTTCAACCCGGTGTCGCTGGCGATCGGCGCGGAGGCGACGTTTGTCGCCCGTACGCTCGACTCGGACCGCAAGCACCTCACCAGCGTGCTCCGGGCGGCTGCCGAGCACGAAGGCACCGCACTGGTGGAGATCTACCAGAACTGCAACATCTTCAACGATGACGCGTTCGAGCCGCTGAAGAACCCGGACACCCGGGACAACGTCACCATCCGGCTGGAGCACGGGCAGCCGATCCGCTTCGGGTCCGAAGGCCAGTTCGGTGTCGTACGGGGCGCCTCCGGCTCCCTGGACGTGGCCGAGGTCGCGACGGTCGGCGAGGACGCCCTGGTCATCCACGACGCCCACGCGGAGAACCCGGAGCTGGCGTTCGCGCTGTCCCGGGTCGGCGACCTCACGTCGAACACCCACACTCCGATCGGCGTCTTCCGCGACGTCAAGCGGGCCGTGTACGACACCCTGATGGCCGACCAGATGGACCTCGCCCTGGAACAGCAGGGCCCCGGCGACCTCGCCGGGCTCCTCGCGGGCAACGACAACTGGACCATCGGCTAGAAGACGAAGTCGTCGGCGGAGGCCCCGCGGACTGTGCTGACCAGCACAGTCCGCGGGGCCTTCCAGCATTTCGGGTACGGATTTCCCCCAGGCACCTGTCCGCATCCGCGCGTGCGCGTAGTGTCGTGACCGGAGTCCGGCAAGCGCAGATTCTGAACCGGCTCCGACCGCTGTTCCCTGGGGAGGAATCCGTGTCTGAAAACCACGCAGCCGAAACCGTCACCACAGATCGTGCCCAGGATTCACGGGCGGCAGCCCGCGCCGAGGCGATCCGGCGCTGGGAGGTCCTCGAAGTCCCGCCGGACTGCTACCACGAGGTCGCGGCCCTGGCCTCCCGGCTGTTCACCGTGCCCTACTCCGTCGTCACCGTCATCGACGAGGACAACATCTGGTTCCACGGCCGGCACGGCGTGGACCTGGAGAGCATCCCCATCGCCCCCGGGCTGTGCCACGCGGTGGTCGAGTCCGGCAATCCGATCCTGTTCGAAGACGCCAGGCTCGACCCCCTCGCCTGCGTCAACCCGCTGGTGGCCGGGGAGTTCGGCCTGCGTTTCTACGCCGGGACACCGCTGCGCACCGCCGACGGGCACAACGTCGGCACACTCGCCGTGTTCGACACCGAACCGCGGGAGACCTCGAAGGAGCAGACCGACCTGCTCGACGCCCTCGCCGCTCTCGTCGTGCGCGAGTTCGAACTCCGGCTGGCCGCCCGGGTTTCCGTGGCCACCGAGCAGGAGGAACGACTGGCCGCCGAGATGGAAGCCCAGCAGACCCACGGCAAACTCGTCGACCTGGAAGGGGCCCTCGGCACGCACGGGCTGATCGGCCAGGCGATGGGCATCCTCATGGCCCAGCGCAAGATCACGTCACAGGACGCCTTCGCCACCCTGCGGAAGGCCTCACAGCACAACAACATCAAGCTCGCGGAGGTCGCCCGCAACCTGGTGGTCAACGTGGAACGGCAACTGGGGCGCTGAGCCCGGCGCACTGTCCGGTGCGCTGTCCGTCTCACTGAAGACTCCAGGCCGGGCGGCCTCTCGTGCAGCCCGGCCTGGAGTCTTTCGCCGTTGCCCGTCAGACCAGCGCGATCTCCCGGCTGCGTGCGATACCGATCCACTCCGTCAGCCGCCGGTCCAGCGGCGTACCCGGGCACAGCCGCCCGGGACACGCGCCGTACAGCACGATCACGTAGGTCATCCCGCCCTTTCGGACGACCGCGACAGCACAACTGCGCACCCCCGCGTTCCGGAGTCGACGCACCGTCGTCCGCCAGCGGGGTTCACAGTCCAGGTCGGGGCATTCGATCACGGTGTCGTTGCGCAGCACCTCACCCACCGGCCCGTTGTGGTCCTGTAGTTGGGCGTTGAACATCGCCCGCAAGTCGAGGCCGGTGGAGATCTCCACGCAGCGGTCGTCACGGTCCCACGCGGCTACGGTCGCGTCGCACGCGTCGCTGATGTCGGCGAGCGCCAGTTCGGCGACGGCGGACAGGAGAACCGACGGGTCGACTGGGGCGCCCGCGGGCCGCGGGGCGTCGAACGATCGGGAAGGGAAGGGGATCACAGTCATGGCCACACCTGAGGCTGAGTGCGGGCGTCTCGGCACCGGGCGCCGGCACTGGATGTGCGCGAGGCGTCCGGGGGTGGCTGACTGTCCAACCGCCCTCAGGATAGAACCACTTCCGGCCTGCGTGTCCCCTTTCCAGCAAAAGAATCACGCCTGCGGGCCCTGGCTCAGCAGGTCACGTCCCGGTCGGCCATCCGGGACCAGGCCGCCGACAGGAACACCGCTGCGTAGGCGGCCTGCACAGCGAGGTTCTTCAGGATGCCGCCCGTCGGCACGGGATCGCGGAGCAGGTCGCCGAACGACAGCCAGTGGTGCGAGAACAGCCACGGCTGGATGCCGCTGAGCTGCGGGATCGACTCGATGATCGCCGAGGCGATCACCAGGCCGACGGTGACCGCCATCGCCGCCACCGGGACGGTGGTGACTGTGGAGACAAAAAGCCCGATCGCGGCGAGACCGAGCAGGGACGCCGCCACGCACAGGGCGATCAGCAGGGTCCGGATGAAAGCCTCGGGCAGGCCGATGGTGTCGCCGGACAGGAGGGGGACCCGCCCCATCGGGAACAGGGCCGCGCCGACGGCCAGGCCGGACAGCGCGACTGTCAGCGTGGCCGCGAAGCAGAAGGCCACAACGGCCGCGAGCTTGACCGTGAGCAGCCGGATCCGCCCGGCGGGGGCGACCAGGAGGTAGCGCAGGGTGCCACTGCTGGCCTCCCCGGCGATCGCGTCGCCGGACACCACACCTACGGTCATCGGCAGGAAGAAGGGCAGGGTGACGGCCAGCGAGGTGAACACCAGGAACAGGCCGTTTCCGGTGATCTGGCCGATGAACTGCATCGCGCCGCCGTCGCCGGAGCCGTTGTTGGAGCTGTCGGTGAAATACCGCAGGGCCACGCCGATGAGGACCGGGACCAGCGCCAGGAAGCCCAGCATCGCGGCCGTGCGGGGCCGGCGGAAGACCAGTCGCAGCTCGCTGGCCAGGAGTCCGTTCAGGCGCGGCAGCTGAAGGCCCGACGACCGTACTTTTCCTTGCGCGTCCACGGCGGCGGCCTGACCGCCCGGGTGACCGGCCGGGGGTACGGACGTCGCCCCCCGGACGGGCTCAAGAGTCGTCGACATCAAAACCCTCCCCGGTCAGGGCGACGAACGCGTCCTCAAGGGAGGCGCCCACCAAGGTGAAGGACCGTACCCGGACATCCGCGCGGACCAGGGCCGCGCACAGTTTGTCCGGCTCGCGGTCGCCGAGTTCGGCTTCCACACCCGCCGCGGTGACGGTCACGTCGTCTATCCCGGCGGCGGCCAGGACCTCCACGGCACGGTTTTGATCGGGGGTCTGGACGACCAGTCGGCCGCGGGTACGGCTGCGGAGTTCCTCCACGGTTCCCTGGGCGACCAGCCGGCCCCGGGTCATGATCGCGGCGTGTGTGCAGACCTGTTCGATCTCGTCGAGCAGGTGCGAGGACAGGAACACCGTGGTTCCCTCAGCCGCCAGGGACCTGATCAGCGTGCGGATCTCGCGCATGCCCTGCGGGTCGAGCCCGTTGGTCGGCTCGTCGAGGACCAGCAGGTCGCGGGGCTGGAGGAGCGCCGCGGCGAGGCCGAGCCGCTGCTTCATGCCGAGGGAGTACGTACGCGCCTTGCGGTTCGCGGAGGCGGCCAGACCCACACGCTCCAGCGCGTAGTCGATGCGGGCCGTGCGGGTGGCGGGGTCGGCCATGCGGTCCGCGGAGTCGAACCGGGCCAGGTTCTCCCGGCCGGTCAGGAAGCCGTACAGAGCGGGGCCTTCGATCAGCGCGCCGACCCGCGGCAGGACGGCGTTGCCCGACTGCGGCATCGGCGCGCCGAGCAGGGAGACGGTGCCCGCGGTGGGGCGGATCAGGCCGAGGAGCATCCGGATCGTCGTCGTCTTGCCCGAGCCGTTGGGGCCGAGGAAGCCGAACACCGCGCCGGTGGGGACGGTGAGGTCGAGGCCGTCCACGGCGGCCCGGCTGTACTGTCGGCCGGCTCGAAGCCGGACGTCAGGCTGCTCCTGACTCCGCTTCACTGTGTCAGCGGCAGCGCCCGGCCTCGCCGACAAAAGCCGGGGCCGGCCGTAGCGCTTGGTCAGACCCCGGGTGACGACGGCGGCGTCGCCGGTCGTCTCGGTGAGCGGCGGCCGGACCGCCGTGGACGTACTCACTTCTGTGCCGCCGTCTTCACCAGGGTGTCGCCGTCGACGGCGCCGGCCAGGACCCGGCCGTCGTCGGTGAGCAGCACGGACACCAGGCGGGTGGTGAACAGCCTGCCGCCGTCCACCTGCGTGCCGGCCTTGTTCAGCAACGTCGACATGGGGTCGGCCCCCTTGCCGCCGTGTTTGCCGTCAATGTTGCCGACGCCCGGGATTCCGGCTTTGGGCAGGGCTCCGGCGGGGAGTTCGACCACTGTGGCCCAGCCCCCACCGTGCATCTTGGGCATGCCCTTGGACGCCCAGTCCTTCATGTCCGGCAGCACCGACGGAACCCCGCCGGCCTTCCCGGGCGAGTCCTTGGGCGCCTCCACCTTCTTCTCCTTCGCGCCCGGCGGCGGGGTGAAGGTGAACCGGTCGGCGGCCGGCTTGTCGAAGGACACCTTGGTGAAACCGATGTCCACAGCGGGCTTTCCGCCCTTTGCAGTGTTGACCGTGACCTTGAGCGGCACGCCCGTCGTCGCGTCGACGTTGATCGTCGCGCTGCCGATCAGCGAACCGGCCTGCTTGGGCTTGACCGTCAGGTTGTACGTGTCACGCCCGGCGACCTTGGACGTTCCGGACACCGACACGTCGCTGCTCGGTCCGGCCAGGTCGAGGAGCTTCTTCGCGGCGTCCTGGGGAACCTTCGGGATCTCCGGCAGGACACCGGCCTTCTCCGCGACCCCGGTCGTACTCCTGTGGGAGTACGTGTGGTTCCTGCTGTCGTACGTCCACACCTCGTTGCCGTTGTGGATGAGGGTGAACTCGGCGAGGTCGCCGGTGATTCCGACACGCTGCCGGTCGGGCCCGTCGACCGCGACGTGCAGCTCGTGGGTGCCGCTGATCAGCGCGGACGGGTCGACCCCGCCACGGCCGGGCATGGCGGGCAGGCCCAGATCAGTGCTGACCTGCACATCACCGCTCAGCGCCTGCGTGTTCGAACCCACCACCTTGGCGATGACCTGCTCCGCGGTGAGCTGGGGAAGCGCCGGATCGGCGCCGTTGTCGTCGGCGAAGGCGCTCGGCCCGTACGCGATCCCCGCGACGCACACCGCGGCGACCCCGACGGGCACCGCGAGCCGCCAGGCGGTTCGGCGGTGTCGTACCTGCTGCTCGGACATGGGATTGGTCCCTCCCTGGCTACTCCTGCGCGGAGACCGTCCTGCGGGGTTCGTCCGGTTCTCACGAACCCTTCGGCCGTCGCCTCCGCCCGGGTGTGATCCGTCACGACCCGGTCGGGCCGTGTGTGACCAGCAGATCACCAGGAGCAGGGGCAGCACGTCCCCCAGTCGGAGTCACCGGGGGTAAGCCTGCGGGAGTACCTCCGGCCCCGGACCGGGCCTTGATGACGACGCGGGAAGTACTTCGTACAACGTCACGCGCACACGAACGCGCTCACGCGCTGCGCTCGACCACCAGTTCGCACAGCATCGACAGCGCGGACTTCGCCGGGCCGTCGGGCAGCGGGGCGAGCAGGTCGCGGGCCTCTTCGGCGTAACGGCGGGTGTCCTGCCTGGCCCTGGCCAGCGCGGGGTGGGCGCGCAGCAGCCTGAGTGCCTCGGCGTGCAGGGCGTCGTCGGTGATGGGGCCGCCGCACAGTTCGAGGAGCCGCTGGTCGGCCGCGTCGGCGGGGTCCGCGGTCGCCATCAGGTAGAGGAGCGGCAGCGTGGGCACGCCTTCACGCAGGTCCGTGCCAGCTGTCTTGCCCGACTCGGTGGAGTCGCTGGCGATGTCGAGCACGTCGTCGGCCAACTGGAAGGCCACGCCGATCCGCTCGCCGTAGTGGGTGAGGATGTCGACCGTGGCCTCGTCGGCGCCGGCGAACATCGCGCCGAACTGGACCGAGGTGCCGATCAGCGAGCCGGTCTTGTCGGCGATCACCGACAGGTAGTGCTGCACCGGATCCTCGCCGTCCTGCGGGCCGACCGTCTCCCGGATCTGACCGGTGACAAGGCGGGAGAAGGCGCGGGCCTGGATGCGTACGGCCTCGGCGCCGAGGTCGGAGACGATCTCGGAGGCCTTGGCGAAGAGGAAGTCGCCGGTGAGGATGGCCACCGAGTTGTCCCAGCGGGAGTTCGCGCTGGGTGCGCCGCGCCGCAGCGGGGCCTCGTCCATCACGTCGTCGTGGTAGAGCGTCGCCAGGTGGGTCAGTTCGCACACCACCGCGGAGGGGACCACGCCGGGCGCCTGCGGGTCGCCGAACTGTGCGGCGAGCAGGGTCAGCAGTGGGCGGAAGCGCTTGCCACCGGCCTCGGCGAGGTGCCGCGAGGTCTGGGTGAGGAAGGGGAACTCGCTCTTCATGGACGCGAGGAGCTCCTGCTCCACATCGGCCATCCCCACCCGGACCTCGGCATCGAGGGCCTCGTCGGCGACGTTCAGCCCGAAGGGCCCGACGATCGTCATGACGAGTGTCTCCTGTCGACTACGCAGATCTTGTCTGCGTCTGAAGTGCCTAGTAAGCGAACACGGCCGCCTTGTCCGCAAGGTCGAGGACCGGCTGCGGCATGACGCCCAGGACCACAGTAACGGCCACACCCAGGGCGATGGCTGCGGTGGTCATCACAGACGGCACGACAACACTCGGGCCGTCTGCCCGCGGCTCGGAGAAGAACATCAGAACGATGACCCGGACGTAGAAGAACGCGGCCACCGCCGAGCACAGCACACCCACCACCACCAAGGGTCCCGCACCACCTTCGGCCGCCGCCTGGAACACGGCGAACTTTCCGGCGAAACCACTGGTCAGCGGGATTCCGGCAAAGGCGAGCAGGAAGATGGCGAACACTCCTGCGACAAGAGGCGAGCGACGCCCGAGACCGGCCCAGCTGGACAGGTGGGTGGCTTCGCCGTCGGCGTCCCGCACCAGGGTGACCACGGCGAACGCGCCGAGCGTCACAAATCCGTACGACACCAGATAGAACAACGTGGACGACACACCGGCCCGGTCAGCCGCGACCACGCCGGTGAGCAGGAAGCCCGCGTGGGCGATCGACGAGTAGGCCAGGAGCCGCTTCACGTCGGTCTGGGTGATCGCGATGACCGCGCCGGCGACCATGGTGAGGATCGCGATGCCCCACATCACCGGCCGCCAGTCCCACTTCATGCCGGGCATGGCCACGTAGAAGAACCGCAGGATCGCGCCGAAGGCCGAGACCTTCGTCGCGGCGGCCATGAACGCGGTGATCGGGGTGGGCGCGCCCTGGTAGACGTCCGGGGTCCAGGAGTGGAACGGCACCGCGCCGACCTTGAACAGCAGGCCGACCGCGACCATAGCCATGCCGATGAGCAGCAGTGCGTCGTCGTCCATCGCGCCGCCGCTGGCTACAGCGATCTTCGCCAGGTCCACGCTTCCCGAGTAGCCGTACAGCAGGGCTGTGCCGAACAGGAAGAACGCCGAGGAGAACGCGCCGAGCAGGAAGTACTTGAGCGCGGCTTCCTGGGACAGCAGGCGCTTGCGCCGGGCCAGGCCGCACAGCAGGTACAGCGGGAGGGACAACACCTCAAGGGCGATGAACATCGTCAGCAGGTCGTTGGCCGCCGGGAAGAGCAGCAGGCCGCCGAGCGCGAACATCGTCAGCGGGTAGACCTCGGTCAGCTGCCAGCCGGCCGCGGCCGCCTGCCTCTCCTGCTCACTGCCGGGGGCCGCGGCTGCCTGCGGCGCAAAAGCATCGCCACCGCCTTCCAGCTTGCGTTCGGCGATCAACAGCACCGACGCGATCCCGATCAGCAGGATCGTGCCCTGGAGGAACAGCGTCGGGCCGTCGATGGCGACCGCGCCGACGGCGGCGATCTCATGTTTGCCCGCCAGGAGGCAGACGGCGACAAAGGCCGCCGCCATGCCGAGCAGGGCGGTGCCGAGTTGGGCCCAGTAGCGGGCCTTGCGCGGCAGGAACGCCTCGATGAGTACGCCGATGACGGCCACCCCGAAGATGATGAGCATCGGCGAGAGTTCGCCGTACTCGATCTTCGGCGCGTCGATCACCGTGACGGCGAGCACGGAACTCACTTGTGGCCTCCAACAGGAGCTTCGGGCTCAGCGATCGGCTTGGTGGGCGGCGGGTCCTTCTGGTCGACCTGCACCAGCGTCCGGTCCACCGACGGGTTGACGATGTCGAGCACCGGCTTGGGGTAGACGCCCAGGACCAGGAGCAGGGCGATCAGCGGTGTGACGACGACCAGCTCACGGATGTTCAGGTCGGGGAGCTTCTCGTTGCCGGGCTTGACCGGGCCGGTCATCGTGCGTTGGTAGAGCACCAGCACGTACAGCGCGGCGAGCACGATGCCAGTGGTGGCGAACACTGCCGCCACCTTGTACTTGGCGAACGCGCCGACGAGGACCAGGAACTCGCTGACGAACGGTGCGAGTCCGGGCATCGACAAGGTGGCCAGTCCGGCCACCAGGAAGGTTCCGGCCAGGACCGGGGCGACCTTCTGGACACCGCCGAAGTCGGCGATCATCTTCGAGCCGCGCCGGGTGATCAGGAATCCGGCGATGAGCAGCAGCGCGGCGGTGGAGAAGCCGTGGTTGACCATGTACAGCGTCGCGCCGCTCTGGCCCTGACTGGTCATCACGAAGATGCCCAGGATGATGAACCCGAAGTGCGAGATCGAGGTGTACGCGATCAGCCGCTTGATGTCGGTCTGGCCGACGGCGAGCAGCGCTCCGTAGATGATCCCGATGACCGCCAGCGTGATGATCACCGGCGCGAAGGTCTTGGACGCGTCGGGGAACAGTTCGAGGCAGAACCGCAGCATCGCGAAAGTGCCGACCTTGTCGACCACCGCGGTGATGAGTACGGCCGTACCCGGGGTGGCCTCGGTCATCGCGTCCGGCAGCCAGGTGTGGAACGGGAACAGCGGGGCCTTGACCGCGAACGCGAACATGAAGCCGAGGAAGATCGCGTTCTGGGTGTTGGACGACATGCTGAGGCTGCCGTTGTGGACCGCCTCGGTCACGACCGCGAGGTCGAAGGTGCCCCGGCCGTCCGCGCCGATGCTGTCCCGCGCGGTGGCCACGTAGAGCGCCACCACGGCGGCCAGCATGACCAGCCCGCCCAGGAGGTTGTAGAGCAGGAACTTGACCGCAGCGTACGACCGTTGCTTCTCCCCCTCGGGCTGCGATGGCCCGTAGCCGCCGATGAGGAAGTACATCGGGATGAGCATGGCTTCGAAGAAGATGTAGAAGAGGAAGATGTCGGTGGCCGCGAAGGACACGATCACCATCGACTCGACCATCAGCATCAGGGCGAAGAACGCGTGGGTCTTGCGGAGCGAAGCCTTCGAGCCCTCGGGCTCATCCGCGTCGTTCCACGAGGCGAGCACCAGGATCGGCATGAGCGCCGCGGTCAGCAGGATCAGCACGACCCCGATGCCGTCGACGCCGAGCGACCAGTGCACCCCGAAGTTCTTGATCCAGGTGTACGACTCGGTGAGCTGGTACTTCTCACCGCTGTTCTTGTCGAACTTCGCGATGACCGCGATGGCCAGGGCCAGTTCGAGCAGCGAGACCACCAGCGCGATGGACTTCGCGAGTTGCCGCTTGGTGCCCGGGGTCAACGCGACCGCAACACCGCCGGCGAACGGCAGCACCGCCAGGGTGGTCAGCCAGGGATAGCCACTCATTCTCAAACCGCCCTTGCCATCAGCGTCGCCAGGACCACCACTGCCGTGCCACCGAACATCGACAGGGCGTAGGACCGGGCGAAGCCGGTCTGGACCTTGCGCACCCGCGCCGACGTTCCGCCGACCGCGGCGGCGAGCCCGCCGACGAACCCGTCGATGCCGCGACTGTCAGCCCAGACGAGCAGTCGGGTCAGGTACTGGCCCGGCCGCATGACCAGGCCTTCGTTGATCGTGTCCTGGTAGAGGTCCTTGCGGGCCGCCACCGTGGCCAGCGAACCGGCCGGTGCGATCACCGGCACGTCGCGGCGTGCGTACTGGAAGTACGCGACGAGCACACCGGCCAGGACCATCACCATCGCCGCGCCGGTGATCGACCAGACGGGAACCGGCAGGTCGCCCTCCGCGTGCCCGGTGACCGGGGTCAGCCAGTGCACGAAGTTGCTGTTGAGCGCGAACAGGCCACCGGCGAAGACCGATCCGAAGGCCAGCACGATCATCGGGATCGTCATGACCGCCGGCGACTCGTGCGGGTGCGGCGAGTGCCAGTCGGAGGAGGCCCCGACCGGGGCGTCCTTCCAGCGTTCCTTGCCGAAGAAGGTCATGAGCATCACGCGCGTCATGTAGAACGCGGTCAGTCCGGCCGCGAGCAGAGTCACACCGCCCAGCACCCAGCCGCCCGTACCGCCCTTGGCGAAGGCCGCCTCGATGATCTTGTCCTTGGAGAAGAACCCGGAGAGCAGCGGGAAGCCGATGATCGCCAGGTAGCCGAGGCCGAAGGTGACGAAGGTGATCGGCATGTACTTGCGCAGTCCGCCGTACCGCCGCATGTCTACTTCATCGTCCATCGCGTGCATGACACTGCCCGCGCCGAGGAACAGCCCGGCTTTGAAGAAGCCGTGCGTCACCAGGTGCATGATCGCGAACGCGTAGCCGACCGGGCCGAGGCCCGCCGCCAGGATCATGTAGCCGATCTGCGACATCGTCGACGCCGCGAGCGCCTTCTTGATGTCGTCCTTCGCGCAGCCGACGATCGCGCCGAAGAGCACCGTGATCGCCCCGACGACCAGGACGACCGTCTGCGCGTCGGGCGCCGCGTTGAAGATGTACGCGGAACGCGTGATCAGGTACACGCCGGCGGTGACCATGGTCGCCGCGTGGATCAGGGCCGAGACCGGGGTCGGGCCCTCCATCGCGTCGCCCAGCCAGGCCTGCAGCGGGAACTGCGCCGACTTTCCGCAGGCCGCGAGCAGCAGCATCAGGCCGATGACAGTGAACGTCTTCTCCGACGCCTGCGCGTTGCCGCCCAGGACCGCGTCGAAGGAGAACGTCCCGAAGGTGGTGAACATCAGGAAGATCGCGACGGCCAGACCGAAGTCGCCGACGCGGTTCATGATGAACGCCTTCTTGGCCGCGGTGGCCGCCGAGGGCTTGTGCTGCCAGAAGCCGATGAGCAGGTACGAGGCCAGGCCCACACCCTCCCAGCCGACGTAGAGCAGCAGGTAGTTGTTCGCCAGGACCAGCAGCAGCATGGCCGCCAGGAAGAGGTTGAGGTAGGCGAAGAACTTCCGCTTGTTCGGGTCTTCCTTCATGTACCCGAGCGAGTACGTGTGGATCAGCGACCCGACGCCGGTGATCAGCAGGACGAACACGATGGACAGCTGGTCCAGGTGCATGCCGATGTCGGCCTGGAAGCCGTCCACCGGAGCCCACGTCCACAGGTGCTGGTTGACCGACCGCTCAGCGCCGGACTTGTCGAGCATCGCGCTGAACAGTGCGACCCCGACGCCGAAGGACGCCCAGGCCAGACCGAGGCCGAGGCCGGCGCCGTACTTGTTCGTGCGTTTCCCGCCGAGCAGCAGTACCGCCGCGCCGAGCAGTGGGAGCGCGACTACCAGCCAGATCAGGTCGAAGGTGCCGGTGGCGTTCACCGCGTGCAGCCCGCCTCCTCCTTCGGAGGCCAGGAAAGATGGTTCGATCACCGTACGTCCCCTACCACTTCATCAGGTTGGCGTCGTCGACCGAGGCCGTACGGCGGCTGCGGAACATGGCGATGATGATCGACAGGCCGACCACGACCTCCGCGGCGGCGACGACCATCGTGAAGAACGCGATGATCTGGCCGTCGAGGTTGCCGTGCAGCCGGGCGAAGGTGACGAACGCCAGGTTGCAGGCGTTCAGCATCAACTCCACGCACATGAAGACCACGATCGCGTTACGCCTCAGGAGCACCCCGGACGCGCCAATGGTGAACAGGAGCGCCGACAGGTACAGGTAGTTGGCTGGATTCACCTGGCATCTCCTACTGGCGAGGCACCGACGTGGTCGTCGCCGTTGTCCGGCTCGTCGTCAGGCCCAGGTGTGGGCGCCCCGCCGGACTGCTGCCGGGCCGGCGGCACCTCGGGGCGGACGTCCGACCACTCTTCGGCGTCGCCGCCGATCTGGCCGACCGGACGGATCCGTTCGGCGCTGATGTCCCGGACCTGACCGCGGGCCCGCAGCGTCGCGTTGACCGAAAGCTCGGCCGGTGTGCCGTCGGGCAGCAGCGCGGGGGTGTCCACCGAGTTGTGCCGGGCGAACACACCGGGCGCGGGGAGCGGCGCGACGTACTTGTTGTCCTTGATGCGCTCTTCGGACTGCTCCCGCTGCGACTTGCGCGGGATGAGGCGCTCGCGGTGGGCGAGCACCATCGTGCCGACCGCCGCGGTGATCAGCAGTGCGCTGGTGACCTCGAACGCCCAGACGTAGCGGGTGAAGATGAGGTGGGCGAGCGACTGGACGTTGCCGCCGTACTGCGCGTCGGCCGTCCCCGTGCCGACGAACGTCTTCAGGGACGCGTTGCCGATCCCGGCGATGAGCAGCAGGCCGAAACCGACACCGATGCCGGCCGCCGCCCAGCGCTGGCCGCGCAGTTGCTCCTTGAGTGAATCGGCCGAGGAGACGCCGACCAGCATCAGGACGAACAGGAAGAGCATCATGATCGCGCCGGTGTAGACGACGATCTGTACGACGCCGAGGAAAACCGCGCCCTGCGCCATGTAGAACAGCGCGAGGCAGATCATGGTGGACGCGAGGGCGAGTGCGCTGTGCACCGCTTTCTTCATCAGCACCGTGCCCAGTGCCCCGGCGGTCGCGATGATCGCGAGCACCCAGAACTGGAAGGCTTCACCGGTTGACGTTCTGGTGACCTCGGCTGCGAGGTCGACGTACGGACTCACTGTCGGCCTCCCGCCGCCTGTGCGCGGGCCGCGTCAGCGTCGGCACCTTCGGGAACGGTCTCCTCGGGGAAGTCTCCGAACTCGTCTTCCTTGAGCCCGGCGCCCACCGTCTGCCGCTCCGTCCCCGGAGCCGCCGTGGTGATCTTCCCGAGGTAGTAGTCGCGTTCGTCCGTACCGGGGTACATGTCGTGCGGCGCCTCGACCATGCCCTCGTGCAGCGGCGCGAGCAGCTGCTCCTTGGTGAAGATCAGGCTGGCCCGCGACGTGTCGGCCAACTCGTACTCGTTGGTCATCGTCAGCGCCCGGGTCGGGCAGGCTTCGATGCACAGGCCGCAGAAGATGCAGCGCAGATAGTTGATCTGGTAGACGGCGCCGAACCGTTCACCGGGCGAGTAGCGCTCGGTGTCGGTGTTGGTGCCGCCCTCCACGTAGATCGCGTCAGCCGGGCAGGCCCACGCGCACAGTTCACAGCCGATGCACTTCTCCAGCCCGTCCGGATACCGGTTGAGCTGGTGGCGTCCGTGGAACCGGGGTGCGGTCGGCTTCTTCTCAAACGGGTAGAACTCGGTGTTCGCCTTCTTGAACATGGTCGCGAAGGTGACGCCGAACCCTGCGGCCGGTCCGAGGATGTTGGCCACGGTCAGGCCTCCGTATCGGTGGTTGAAGCAGGTGCGCCGACCGTCTCGGCCTGACGCCGCACGTTCCTGCGCGGCACCGGCGGCGCTTGCTGCCCGGGCAGCGGAGGCACCGGGAAGGACCCGCCCATGGGATCGAACTCCCTTGTCTTCTCGTCGGGTTCGTCTTCCTTGTCCGGCGTTCCGCGCATCAGGTCCCAGGCGAAGGACAGGAGTACGAGGACCAGGACGGGGCCGGCGATCCACATGACCGTCGTCCGGTAGTCGTAGCCTTCGTTCTTCATGGCCCGGACTGTGGCGACGAGCATCAGCCAGACCAGCGAGGTCGGGATGAGCACCTTCCAGCCGAACTTCATGAACTGGTCGTAGCGCAGACGTGGGAGCGTGCCACGCAACCAGATGAACATGAAGAGGAAGATCTGCACCTTGGCGAAGTACCAAAGGAGCGGCCACCAGCCGGAGTTCGCGCCCTCCCACACTGCCGTGACCGGCCACGGCGCGCGGTAGCCGCCGAGGAACAGGGTGGTCGCCAGCGAGGAGACGACCACCATGTTCACGTACTCGGCGAGGAAGAACAGGGCGAACTTCAGCGACGAGTACTCGGTGTGGAACCCACCGACCAGTTCGCCTTCGGCCTCGGGGAGGTCGAAGGGGGCGCGGTTGGTCTCGCCGATCATCGCGATGACGTAGATGATGAACGAGACCGGGAGCAGTACGGCGTACCAGGTGTCCTGCTGGGCGCCGACGATCTCACTCGTGGACATCGAGCCCGAGTAGAGGAACACCGCCGCGAAGCTCAGTCCCATCGCGACCTCGTACGAGATCATCTGAGCGGTGGACCGCAGGGCGCCGAGCAGCGGGTAGGTCGATCCCGACGACCAGCCGGCGAGCACGATGCCGTAGATGCCCACCGACGCGGTGGCCAGGACGTACAGCACGGCGACCGGCAGGTCGGTCATCTGCAGGTGCGTCCGGTGCCCGAAGATCGAGACCTCGGGGCCGAACGGGATCACCGCGAAGGCCATGAACGCCGGGACCATCGCCACCAGCGGCGCGAGGATGAACACCGCCTTGTCGGCGGCTGTGACGGTGATGTCCTCCTTGAACGCCAGCTTCACACCGTCCGCGAGGGACTGGAGCAGACCCTGCGGTCCGGTGTGCTTGGGCCCGACGCGCATCTGCATCCACGCGACGACCTTGCGCTCCCAGTAGATCGCGAAGAGCGTCATGACCACGCAGAAGGCGAAGACGATGACAGCCTTGGCGAGCACCAGCCACCACGGGTCGTTGCCGAACCCGACGGGGTTCCCAGCCAAGTAGGTCGGAGAAGCGTTCATCGGGCCTCCTCCTGCGCGTCAGCGGACTGTGTTCCGGCAGCCTGCACTCCGGCAGCCTGCACTCCAACAGGCCGTGCTCCAACAGGCCGTGCTCCAACAGGCCGTGCTCCAGCTGGCTGTGCTTCAACAGGAGTGTGCGCGCCGGTGCCGTTCAATCCGTGGCCGTCCGCGTCGGGTTCGTCCACCCTGGCCGCGACCTTGATCTTCACGACTGTGCCCGAAGCGACGCCGAGATCGGTCCCGAGGTGTGAGCCGGGCGAGTTGCCCGGCAGCCAGACCACCCGGTCGACCATGTCCGTGACTTTGAGCAAAAGCGTCACTTCGCCGCCGTCGGCGGTCACCGTGACGTCTCCGCCGTCGACCGCGCCGATCTCCGCCGCGGTGGCGGCGGCGAGCCGGACGACGGGGAGCCGACGGGTTCCGGCCAGCGCCGGTTCACCGTCCTGGGCCCGGCCGTCGTCGAGCAGCATCCGCCAGGAGGCGAGCACTGCCTCGCCGCTTGCGGGGCGCGGCAGTTCGACTGCCTGGCTGGTCGGCCTGGCGGCTCGCTCGCCGTCCCAGCTCCCCAGTCGGCGGATCTCCCGGCGGGCCGCCGAAACGTCCGGCAGCCCCAGCGGCACACCCATCGCGTCCGCGATCGAGTGCAGAACCCGCAGGTCCGGCATCCGCGCCGTGGTGTCCGGGGTCAGCTGGTCACGGTCGAGGACCGCCTGGAACGGCCGTTCGCGACCCTCCCAGTTGAGGAACGTCCCGGCTTTCTCCACGGGCGCGGCCACCGGCAGGACCACATCGGCCCGTTCAGTGACCTCACTGTGCCGCAGCTCCAGGCTGACGGTGAACCGGCAGGCCTCCAGGGCCGCCCGCGCACCGGCCGGGTCCGGCAGGTCGGCGAGTTCGACGCCGCCGACCACCAGTGCGCCCAGCTTGCCCTCGCGGGCTGCCTCCAGGATCGACCCGGTGTCCAGGCCGAAGCCGGACGGCACCTCGGCGACGCCCCAGGCCGCAGCCATCGCGTCGCGTGCGTCGGGGTCACTGACCGGTCGGCCGCCGGGCAGCAGCCCGGCCACCGCACCGGCCTCGACAGCCCCGCGCTCACCGGCCCGCCGCGGCACCCAGGCCAGTCGCGCGCCTGTCTCAGCCGCCAGCCGGACGGCCGCCGAGAGTGCGCCGGGGACGCCCGCCAGCCGCTCCCCGACCAGCACCACCGCTCCCGGCTCCCGCAGTCCCTCGGCGGCCGTCCGGCCGGTCAGGTCGAACTCTGTTCGCCTAGGCGCAGTCAGACCCGCGGGCGCTCCGAGCGCGTCCAGCCACTCGGTTTCAGTGCCAGGAGCGGACTTCAGCAGTACGCCGGACATCCGGCGCAGCGCGCCGGTGGCGAAGGGCGCCAGCGAGAAGACCTTCACGCCCTTCGTCTTGGCCGCTTTGCGGAGGCGCAGGAAAATAATCGGCGACTCCTCCTCCGGCTCGAAGCCGACGAGCAGCACCACGGGCGCTTTTTCGAGCTGGGCGTACGTGACGCCCAGTCCCGTACCGGCGACGGCGGCGGCCAGGAACCCGGCCTCCTCCGCGGAGTGCGCCCGCGCCCGGAAGTCGATGTCGTTGGTCGCGAGCACGATCCGCGCGAACTTCGCGTACGCGTAGGCGTCTTCGTACGTCGACCGGCCGCCGACCAGGACCCCGGCCCGGCCGCGCGCCGCGCTCAACCCCTTGGCCGCGACCGCCAGGGCCTCCGGCCAGGAGGTCTCTTCCAGCTCACCGGTCTCAGTGTTCCGGACCAGCGGCTGGGTGATGCGGTCGCCGCGCGTTGCGTACCGGAACGCGAAGCGGCCCTTGTCGCAGTTCCACTCCTCGTTCACCTCCGGGTCGTCTCCGGCCAGTCGGCGCATGACCTTGCCGCGCCGGTGGTCGGTCCGGATCGCGCAGCCCGACGCGCAGTGCTCGCACGCCGTGGGCGAGGAGACCAGGTCGAACGGCCGGGACCGGAACCGGTAGGCGGCCGAAGTCAGCGCGCCCACGGGGCAGATCTGGATGGTGTTGCCGGAGAAGTACGACTCGAAGGGCTGGTTCTCGTAGATGCCGACCTGCTGGAGCGCGCCGCGTTCGATCATCTCGATGAACGGGTCGCCCGCGATCTGCTCGGAGAACCGGGTGCACCGCGCGCACAGCACGCAGCGCTCGCGGTCGAGCAGTACCTGCGTCGAGATCGGCAGTGGCTTCGCGTACGTCCGCTTGACCTCGCCGAACCGGGAGACCGACCGCTTCGAACCCATCGCCTGGTTCTGCAGGGGGCATTCGCCGCCCTTGTCGCAGACCGGGCAGTCCAGCGGGTGGTTGATCAGCAGCAACTCCATGACCCCGTCCTGCGCCTTGCGGGCGACCGGGGAGGTGAGCTGCGTCTTGACGACCATGCCGTCGGTGACCGTGGTCGTGCACGAGGCGAGCGGCTTGCGCTGCCCTTCGACGTCCACCAGGCACTGCCGGCAGGCGCCGACCGGGTCGAGCAGCGGGTGGTCGCAGAACCGCGGGATCTGCACACCGATCATTTCGGCGGCCCGGATCACCAGCGTGCCCTTGGGCACGGTGATCTCAACGCCGTCGACGGTGATGGTGACGAGGTCCACGGGCTTCTCGGCCGGCGGTCCGCCTGTTGGCGCGTTGGTTGTAACGGTCACTGGACACCCACCAGCTCAGAGGCCCACACGGTCGAAGCCGCCGGGTCGAAGGGACAGCCACCGTGTTCGAAGTGCGCGAGGTATTCCGCGCGGAAGTACTTCAGCGAGGACTGGATCGGGCTCGCCGCGCCGTCGCCCAGCGCGCAGAAGGACTTGCCGAGGATGTTGTCGGCGACGTCGAGCAACGTCTCCAGGTCCTCCTCGGTGCCGTCGCCCTGCTCCAGACGTTCGAGCAACTGCACCATCCAGTACGTGCCTTCGCGGCACGGTGTGCACTTGCCGCACGACTCGTGCGCGTAGAACTCGGTCCACCGCAGGACGGCCCGGACGACGCACACCGTCTCGTCGAAGATCTGGAGCGCCTTGGTGCCGAGCATCGAACCCGCCGCGCCCACGCCTTCGTAGTCCAGCGGGACGTCGAGGTGCTCGTCGGTGAACATCGGTGTCGAGGACCCGCCGGGGGTCCAGAACTTGAGCCGGTGCCCGTCCCGTACGCCGCCGGAAAGGTCGAGAAGCTGACGCAGCGTCACACCGAGTGGCGCTTCGTACTGCCCCGGGTTATTCACATGCCCGCTGAGCGAATACAGGGTGAAACCGGGGGACTTCTCGCTTCCCATGGTCCGGAACCACTCGACGCCCTTGTGCAGGATCGCGGGCACCGAGGCGATCGACTCAACGTTGTTGACCACCGTCGGCGAGGCGTACAGACCGGCGATGGCGGGGAACGGTGGCCGCAGCCGGGGCTGACCCCGCCGCCCCTCCAGGGAGTCGAGCAGCGCGGTCTCCTCACCGCAGATGTAAGCGCCGGCACCCGCGTGGACGATCAGGTCCAGGCTGAATCCGGAACCGAGGATGTCCGCGCCGAGGAACCCGGCTTCGTACGCCTCGGCGACCGCTGCGTTGAGCCTCCGCAGCACCGGGACGACCTCGCCGCGCAGATAGATGAACGCGTGCTTGGACCGGATCGCGTACGCCGCGATGATCACGCCCTCGATGAGGGAGTGCGGATTGGCGTACATCAACGGAATGTCTTTGCAGGTGCCCGGCT
The DNA here is from genome assembly GCF_057291755.1 of Kitasatospora sp. UYEF31. Taxonomy (NCBI): domain Bacteria; kingdom Bacillati; phylum Actinomycetota; class Actinomycetes; order Kitasatosporales; family Streptomycetaceae; genus Kitasatospora; species Kitasatospora sp. UYEF31. Next base: position 100,559 of record NZ_JBXAWK010000001.1, on the reverse strand, counting down.
CGGACTCGTCCGCGTTGACCACCAGGTAGTGCGGCTTGCCGTCGCCCTGCGGGATGAAGCCCCACTTCATGCCGGTGGGGAACCCCGCGCCGCCGCGGCCGCGCAGACCCGAGTCCTTCACGGTCTGGATGACCGCGTCCGGCTCGACCTGCAGGGCCTTGCGCAGGCCCAGGTAACCGCCGTAGCGCTTGTACACGTCCAGCGTGTACGACTTCGGGTCGTCCCAGAACTCGGAGAGGACCGGGGTGAGGATCTCAGTCACGCCTCGTCACCTTCCTTGCGCTGTGCGACGACCTGAGGTGCGGTAACGCCCGTCTTCAGCCCCTTGGCGATCCGCAGACCCACCAGGGTCGGCGCGCCACCCGTGCCACCCGCGTCGTTGGCGCCGGGGCGCTCGTCCGGGAACCCGGCGAGGATCCGCGAGGTGTCCTGGAACGGCATCAACGGCGCACCCCGGGTCGGCGAAACCGTCTTGCCCGCCCGGAGTTCGTCCACCAGGCGCTTCGCGCTCTCCGGCGTCACATCGTCGAAGAACTCCCAGTTGACCATCATCACCGGCGCGTAGTCGCAGGCCGCGTTGCACTCGATGTGTTCCAGGGTGACCGCGCCGTCCGGCGTCGTCTCCCCGTGGCCGACGCCGAGGTGCTCCTTCAGCTCGGCGAAGATCTGGTCGCCGCCCAGCACCGCGCACAGCGTGTTGGTGCACACGCCGACCTGGTAGGTGCCGCCCGGCTTGCGCCGGTACATCGAGTAGAAGGTCGCGACCCCGGTCACGTCGGCGGCGCTGAGTTCCAGGATCTCCGCGCAGAACTCGATGCCGGTCCCGCTGACATACCCTTCCTCCGCCTGCACGAGGTGGAGGAGCGGCAGAAGTGCCGAACGCGAGCCGGGATAACGGGAGATGATCTCCTTCGCGTCCCGTTCGAGCCGGATTTTAACGTCAGGGTCGTACGGTTTGGCCGGCATCCTCGGCATTCCCATCAAGGCGCTCACCGGTCCACACCCCCCATCACCGGGTCGATGCTCGCCACGGCCACGATCACGTCCGCCACCTGTCCGCCTTCGCACATTGCGGCCATCGACTGCAGGTTGGTGAAGGACGGGTCCCGGAAGTGCACCCGGTACGGCCGCGTCCCACCGTCGCTCACGATGTGCACGCCCAGTTCGCCCTTAGGCGATTCGATCGCTGAGTACACCTGGCCCGGCGGGACCCGGAAGCCCTCGGTCACCAGCTTGAAGTGGTGGATCAGGGACTCCATCGAGGTGCCCATGATGTTCCGGATGTGGTCGAGCGACTGGCCCAACCCGTCCGGCCCCAGGGCCAGTTGCGCCGGCCAGGCGATCTTCTTGTCCTCCACCATCACCGGGCCCGGCTTCAACCGGTCCAGGCACTGCTCGACGATCTTCAGGGATTCCTTCATCTCCGCGATGCGGATCAGGTAACGCCCGTACGCGTCACAGGTGTCGACCGTCGGAACGTCGAACTCGTAGTTCTCGTAACCGCTGTACGGCTGCGTCTTGCGCAGGTCGTGCGGCAGACCGGCGCTGCGCAGGACCGGCCCGGTGACGCCGAGTGCCATGCACCCGGCCAGGTCCAGGTAGCCGATGCCGACCGTACGGCCCTTGAAGATCGGGTTGTCGTTGAGCAGCAGTTCGTACTCGCGGATCCGGCCCGGCAGGATCTCCACCAGCTCGCGGATCTTGTCCACCGTCCCCGGCGGGAAGTCCTGGGCGAGGCCGCCGGGCCTGATGTACGCGTGGTTCATCCGCAGCCCGGTGACCATCTCGAAGACGTCCAGGATCAGTTCGCGGTCCCGGAAGCCGAAGGTCATGACCGTCAGCGCGCCGATCTCCATGCCGCCCGTGGCCAGGCAGACCATGTGCGAGGAGATGCGGTTGAGCTCCATCAGCAGCACCCGGATGACCTGCGCCCGGTCGGGGATCTGCTCGGTGATCCCGAGCATCTTCTCCACCCCCAGGCAGTAGGCCGCCTCGTTGTAGAGGGGGGTCAGGTAGTCCATGCGCGTGACGAACGTGACCCCTTGGGTCCACGTACGGAATTCGAGGTTCTTCTCAATGCCGGTGTGCAGGTAACCGATGCCGCACCGGGATTCGGTGACCGTCTCGCCGTCGAGCTCCAGGATCAGTCGGAGCACGCCGTGCGTCGACGGGTGCTGCGGACCCATGTTGACGACGATGCGTTCTTCGGCGTCCGCGGCGGCCTGGACCACCTCGTCCCAGTCGGAACCGGTGACGGTGTAGACGCGGCCCTCGGTCGTGTCGCGTGCGTTCGCGGTTGTCTGATCAGTCATCAGGAGTACGACCTCCGCTGGTCCGGCGGCGGGATCTGGGCGCCCTTGTACTCGACGGGGATGCCGCCGAGCGGATAGTCCTTGCGCTGCGGGTGGCCGGGCCAGTCGTCCGGCATGAGGATCCGGGTCAGCGCCGGGTGGCCGTCGAAGATGAGACCGAAGAAGTCGTACGTCTCACGCTCGTGCCAGTCGAGCGTCGGGTAGACGCTCACCAGCGACGGCAGGTGCCGGTCCGCGTCGGGGACACAAACCTCAACCCTGACCAGCCTGTTGTGGGTGATCGACCGCAGGTGGTAGACGGCCCGCAGTTCGCGGCCGGCTTCCTCCGGGTAGTGCACCCCGCTGACACCCGTGCACAGTTCGAAGCGCAGGGCGGGGTCGTTGCGCATCGTCAGCGCGACCCGCTCCAGCGCGTCCCGCCTTACATGGAAAGTGATTTCGCCGTGGTCGACGACAACCTTCTCGACTGCTTCACCGAACTGGAGCCCGCCCTCTTCGAGCGCCCCCTGGAGTTCGTCCGCGACGAGGTCGAACTCGCCTTCACCGTCGGCCGTGCCGTTCGGTCCGCCGTACGGCCTGACCGCCGCGCCGGGCAACGACACCGTACGGACGAGGTTTCCGTATCCCGAGGTGTCTCCGGTGCCACGGGCGCCGAACATGCCCTGGCGGGTCTCGATGACCTCGCGTTCGGCGGCGCCCCGCTGGGTGGGCAGGCCCATGCTCTGTTCTTCGCTCACAGCAGGACACCGCCCCGGGACTGCGTCGCGGTGAGGGACATCTCGATGGTCGGCTTCGCGTTCAGCGCGGCGAGTTCCGCGGCCTTGACCGCCTTCTCGCGGTTCACGCCCAAGGGCATGGCCTGGATCTCCTCGCGGAGTTTGAGGATCGCGTCCATCAGCATCTCCGGACGGGGCGGACAGCCGGGCAGGTAGATGTCCACCGGCACGATGTGGTCCACGCCCTGCACGATCGCGTAGTTGTTGAACATGCCGCCCGACGAGGCGCACACGCCCATCGCCAGGACCCACTTCGGTCCGGCCATCTGGTCGTAGATCTGGCGGAGGACCGGCGCCATCTTCTGGCTGACCCGGCCCGCGACGATCATGAGGTCGGCCTGCCGCGGCGAGGCCCGGAACACTTCCATACCGAAGCGGGCGAGGTCGTAGCGACCGGCGCCCGTCGACATCATCTCGATCGCGCAGCAGGCGAGCCCGAAGGTCGCCGGCCAGAACGAGCTCTTGCGGAAGTAGCCCGCGAGCCCCTCCACCGTGGTCAGCAGGAAGCCGCTGGGCAGCTTCTCCTCGATACCCATCGGAATACCTCTCAGCTCGTCGGTAGTGACGTGTGCGCGGTGGACCGACGGCGGGTCAGTCCCACTCCAGGCCCCCACGCCGCCACAGGTACGCGTAGGCGACGAAGACGGAGAGGACAAAAAGCAGCATTTCGACGAGCCCGAAAATCCCCAGGGAGTCGAAGTAGACCGCCCACGGGTAGAGGAAGACGATCTCGATGTCGAAGATGATGAAGAGCATCGCCGTCAGGTAGTACTTGACCGGGAACCGGCCGCCGCCCGTCGCCTGCGGGGTCGGTTCGATACCGCATTCGTACGCTTCGAGCTTGGCGCGGTTGTAGCGCTTGGGCCCGGTCAGCGTGCCCGCGACCAGCGAGACGATCCCGAACGCGAGGGCCACGCCCGCGAGCACGAGGATCGGCGCGTAAAGGTTCACCGCTCTCCCCTTTTCTCCCATCGGTGCGGTCTGCGCTGAGGCACGGCCACCGGAACACGATCAGTCCATGTGACCCGCTTCACAAGCGCCCTGTGCGGTGGCGATCCTACGCCTCAAGCGATGTGATCTGCGACACGACCCCATAGTGATCTTGATGTGATCTTCGCCACCTAACGATCGATCAGAACCGGTTGCAGGTGCGCAAAAGTCGACTACGGGCTATTAGATGATCACCGAACGCCCGAGGTCCGCAGTCCCCAGGAGACGGATCGAGCGCATGTCTATAACACCTGACCTGGCGGTTCATCAAATTTGATGATCGTTCGATCAACTGGTAGCCGCTGCGGGGTTTATGGCTGGAAACGCAGCAGGCCCGGAGCGCCGCTGGGGCGGCCCGGGCCTGTTCGTCAAAGATCGTTATGCGGAACACCGTGAACAACAGCCGACGTACGGAGGGCAGGGGCGCGGAGATCAACTCCGCAGCCTCCGGAAGATCCCCTTCAGGGGGAGGGCACTGTGCCCGGCGACGCGGGCGAAACGGACGAAGGGGTCGACGGCTGCGGGGCGGGGCCACCGGACTGCGGGCCCTGGCTGAAATTCGGGCCCGGGGTCACGCCCGCTCCGGGGGCCGTGCTGGAGGCCGGCCCGGGGACGGTCCCCGGCGTCGTTCCAGGATTGGGCCCGGGAACCGTCCCGGGAGTACTCCCGCCCTTCGGGATCGCCACCGCGAACGGTGCTCCAGTCACCTCGTGGCACTGGCCGTCCGCAGCCACTTCGCCCCGCGGCTGCGGGAACCGGGTGCCGAACTCGCTGCCGCCACCGGGCCCCTGCGGCCCATAGCCGGAGGCGGGGTAGTAGCCGGGCGTTGAAGACATCGGCACTCGACCGACCCGGCAGTCGTCCACATTTCCGGTCCGGACACCCAGCGGCTGACCCGTCTCATCGAACAGGTAGATGTCCGTTAGCGGCTTGCCGTCGGCGGTGAACGGATACACGTTCTGTACGGGCAGGACGCTCTGCCCGGACGAGCTGTACACCGGAGCTCGGTTCCCGGTGGGGGAACTGACCGAGCTGTAGTCGTCCGACCCCGACGAGGTCTCGATACTGAACAACGCGGCGAACGCCAGGCCGGCCGCCATCGCGCTGACGGGCAGTCCGATCCAAAGCCACCGCCGGTCCTGGTGCGCCAGGCGGCCGAGGAGCACCGACGGGACGGCCGCCACCAGCGTGACCAGCACACCCGCCACGACACTGTCCGTCAGGAGCCCCACCGCCAGACCCACCGCCCCGGCCCGGATCAGCCACCAGGCCGGTTGCAAAGTCCGGCCGTACTCGAACACCGGCTGCGCCGGGCCGACGGCCGCCGAGTCCCACAGGTCGCGCGCCCGGCCCGCCAGTCCCAGCTGGGCGATCTCCGTCAGCGCCGGATCGCGCTGTCGTAGGCATGCCCGCGAAGCAAGCCCGAACAGGACTGCGGCGACAGCCGGAACCGCCCACACCGGCCCGTCAGCCCTGATCATCCAGAACCCGCTGAGCAAGGAGAACAGCACAGTCGTCCCCAGACCCAGGGCCGCCAGCGCGGGCAGGAACCGGGCCGGGACGCCGCCGCTCTTCGCCGGGGCCGGCGGATAGCCCGCGGCGCCGCGCAACTCCGCTGCGTACTCGCCCGGTTCCCCCAGGCGGGCCCGGAGCGTCTCCGCCGAGGTCTCCAGACCCAGTTCCCCCACCACGTCGGCGAGGTTGAGGGTGACGTCGTCGAGGATCTCCTCGACCTCCGGATCCGGGAGGTCGGAAAGCGCGCGGCGCACCGCGTTCCTGTACGACTCCGCTGCCGGGTGCAGGCCCGCGGACCCACCGTTGTCGTTCATGCTGTCTCCCCGATGAGTTCGCTCATGGTCCCGGCGAAGGACCGCCAGACCCCGGCCGATTCACGCAGCCGCTGACGTCCTGGTTCGTTGAGCGAGTAGTACTTGCGGTTCGGACCCGCGTCGCTCGCCACGACGTACGAAGTAAGTAGCCCCGCGTTGTAAAGCCGCCGCAGTGTGCCGTAGACCGATGCGTCGCCGACGTCGTCTATGCCTGCCTTGCGCAGGCGCCGCAGCACGTCGTACCCGTACCCGTCCTCGTCGCGGAGCACCGCGAGCACGGCCAGGTCGAGCACGCCTTTGAGCAGTTGACTGGTGTCCATTGAGACCCTTCCACTCTTCCGCTTCGGACAGTACTACACAATGCGTAGTAGTGGATCGAAGAAACGTTTTGCTGCGTTGTGGCGCATCATCAGCGATGCTTGGGCGCACACCCGTACAGCAGGAGGAAGGGCCAACCCGCATGAACCTGAGTCCCGGACAGAACAGCGCGCTCCCCGACGGCCCCGTCTCCCTGGAGGTGCACTGCGGCCCAGGCGTCGGCGTCGATGTGACCGCGCTGCTCCTCGACTCAGCGGGCAAGGTGCGCCGGGATGAGGACATGGTCTTCTTCAACAACCCGGAGACGGAAGCCGGAGCCGTGCGCTTCAGCGCCGACGGCGGCGCCGGCCGGGTCGACGTACTGCCCGCGCGACTCCCCGCCGACGTCGAGCGCGTAGCGGTCATCGCCAGCGTTGATGTGGACCACCCCGACTCGACCTTCGCCCACGTGACAGGCCTCCGTACGGACATCTCCGCGGGCGCGTTCGCCGCCGACTGCGTGCTCCCGGACCTGATGCAGGGTGAGACCGCCGTCGTGCTGGCCGAGTTGTACCGCCGCGGCGACGCCTGGAAGGTACGCGCGGTCGGGCAGGGCTACGCCTCGGGGCTCATCGGCGTGGCGACGGACTTCGGCGTGGACGTGGGCGAGCCTGAACCTGAAACCGTCGCTGAGCCTGTGACAGTGCCGGTAGCCGTGCCCAAGCCGTCAGCTGAGCCCGCGCCCGCCCTCGTGCTTTCAGTGACCAAACCGGACGCGTCCCCCGCACCCCCGGAAGCGCCACGCATCTCCATGGCCAAGGAGCCGCTGGGCAAGGTCAACCTCGCCAAGGGCGGCCGGGCCACCATCTCGATGGAGAAGGGCGGTTCGGACATCACCGTCACCGCCACCCTCGAATGGGACGGCGGCGATCCGCAACGCCAGAAGCGCGGCGCGGACCTCGACCTGTACGCCATATTCATCCCCGCCGCCCAGGCGAAGGTCGCCGACCGCGCGCAGATCGGCATCAACCGGAACCCGGCCCCGCCCGCACCCGCGAAGATGGGGGCGCTCAAAGCCATCAAAGCGGCGATCAAAGAGGCGAAGGAAGCCCAGAAGCGCAACGTCGGCGTGGACCCGAAGACCGGCGCGGTGTACTGGAACAGCCTCGGCACGCTGAAGGCGGACCCGCACATCCAGCTCATGGGTGACGCCCGGGTGCCCGGCATCGAGACCATCAAGATCAGTCGGCCGCAGGACCAGGGTTTCGTGCTGATCTGCGCGTACAGCGCGGTGGCCAACGGCGCGGGCAGCTTCAAGAGTTACGGCGCGAAGGCTGTGGTGACCGACGGCCGGGGCAGTACGGTCACCGCGCCGCTGTTCGACGACAACAACACGTCGTACTGGGTCGCCATCGCACTGATCGACTTCACCGACCCGGACGGCGTGGCCATCCAGCACATCGAGGCGTACAGCCGGGCGATGAGCGAATCGCGCCCGGCGCTGAATCCGGACGGGAGTTTCGGGATGGACTTGGGTCCGGTGGAGTTCAAGAAGACGGCGGGCTGACGGGCCGTTCTCCAACCGGTTAGTCTGATAGTGCGGCAGGCTGCCGCACTATTCAGACTCATCCCGTCGGAGAGCCGCTCTGCTGTGCGTCCCGGACAGCTTCAGCCAGAGCATGAGTCAACTGCTCTGCGCTCGGCAAGGCGTCCCGAACGTCCGGCGGCAGTGAGCCGTAGCTCAGATCAGCGACGGCCAGCGGACTGTTCATCACCTGCAACGTCCGCTCGACGACCTTCGTCCCCCAACGCTCTTTCCCCATGCGCTCGATGATCGTCTTGCCGATCCGCCAGTACATCGCGACCATCTTTCCAGCAGGCTGCTGGAACATCAGCCACTCGCCAGTCACGGCCACCGAGCCGGACTACGAAGCGGCGTAGGCCTCCAGCTCCGCCAAGAACCCGTCCTTCACCGCGCACGGCAGCCAGGTGATCTCGAAGGCGTTGCGCTGGAGCTGGACGACCTCTTCCTTCGTCAGATCGAGGTCCGCCTGCGTGCGCTCGACGTTCTCCTGCACATAGCCGCCGAAGTAGGCCGGGTCGTCCGAGTTGAGCGTGACCCGCAGGCCCAGATCCAGCATCGCGCGGATCTCAGGAGCCCCGTTGTCGCCGCGCACAAAGCCGTTCGAGATCGGGCAGACGGTGAAGCCGATCCCCTTGGCCCGGCACTCCTCGGCCAGTTCCGGGTCCGCAAGCACCCGGATGCCGTGGTCGATCCGGTCCACGCCGATGTCGCGGACGGCAGCCGCGATGTTCGGTGCCCAGGCCGAGTTTTCGACGTCGCAGTGCATCGTGAGGCGGTAGCCCTCCGCGCGGGCCCGGGCGAACACGGCGGCGAACTTGGCCGGCGGGTTGCCTTCCTCGTTCGAGTCGAGACCGACGCCGACGATCCACTTCTTGTACGGCAGCGACTCCAGGAGCGTCGCCATCGCGTACTCGGCCTGGTCTCTGCGGCGACTCACCGTGTCCAGGTGGCCAGTTCACCCTCGAATACGTCGTACGCCTTCTGCTCAAAGAGGACAAATACGGCGTCAGTGACCTGGCTCGGAGTGTCGAGCACCGTCCGGATCGCGATCCGCGCGCCGTCGTCCATCGGCCAGCCGTAGATCCCGGTGGAGATCGCCGGGAACGCCACGGACCGCGCGTCGAGTTCGTCGGCCACCCGCAGGGACTCGCGGTAGCACGAGACGAGCAACTCGGACCGGTCCTCATCTTTCAACCAGACCGGACCGACGGTGTGGATCACATGCCGGGCCGGCAGGTTCCCCGCAGTCGTCGCCACCGCCCGCCCCGGCTCAGCACAGCGCCTTTTCTTCCGTCCGCGAAGATCGAGATCCCCAAAGTGGTGATCATCCGGCAGCGGATGACCACCACTTTGGGGATCTCGATCTTCAACAGCGGTTATGCCCACAAAGCGCTGAGCGGTAGCGCCGTCAGCCTGTCCCCGAAGGGAAGTACCCGGTCCTCCAGCACGATGTCGACCGCTGCGCCGTTACGGTCCCGGAAGTGGTAGAGCTTCGGGTCGGTCTCCGACCAGGTCGCCAGCTTGGCGATCTCGGTGAAGATGAACGTCTCGACCAGTCGCCCGCGTTCAGGTGCCACCGGTCTGGCCAACAGCCGCGGCGTCACCCCGAGAAGATGCGCGGCCAGACCGGTGTCGACCAAGTGCATCTTGGGGTTCTTCACCATCCGGGTGGTGAGATTGCGGGACCAGACCGGGAGCCGGTGAACGAGGAACACCGCTTCCAACATTGCCAGATATCGGTTGACGGTCTGCCGTGAGAGATCAGTCTTGAGCTGGATGTCCTGGGCCACAACCGCGTGGACCCGGCCAGGACGTAACGTCCCGGCCGGGGATCCTCATCGACAGCTGCCTTGATCTCCAGAAGACGGCGCTGGTCGCGGCTCTCCTCTGAAGCCTCGACACACCGTCAATACAGGGCGCGGTTAGGCTCGACTTTCGGTTTCGCTGTAACCATGCTTTCGGTTTCGCTGAGCTTCGGCTTTCGGTTTCGCTGAGCTTGGCTCAGGCCGCCGGAGCGATCTTCGCCATCCCGTTGATGATCCGGTCCATCGCGTCGCCGTCGCGCGGGTCGGTGAGGTTGGCGAGCATCTTCATCACGAACTTCATCAGCATCGGGTGCGGCAGTCCGTGCTTGGTCGCGAAGTTCATGACACGGGGCTCGCCGATGAGCTTCACGAACATCCGGCCGAGCGTGTAGTAGCCGCCGTACGTCTGCTTCAGAATCCGCGCGTAGTCGTGCAGCGCGCGCTCGCGGCCTTCCGCGGTCGTCCGGCCGAGCGCCTGCACGATCGTCTGTGCGGCGATCTCCCCGGACTCCATCGCGTACGCGATGCCCTCGCCGTTGAACGGGTTGACCATGCCGCCCGCGTCGCCGACGAGCAGCATGCCCCGGGTGTAGTGCGGCTGCCGGTTGAAGCCCATCGGCAGGGCCGCGCCGCGGATCGGGCCCGTCATCGTCTCTTCGGTGAAGTTGTAGTCGCCGGGCATGCTCGACGTCCACGCCTTCAGCAGCTCGCGGTAGTCGATGTCCTTGAACGCCTTGGTGGTGTTCAGCAGGCCCAGGCCGACGTTGGCGGTGCCGTCGCCCATGCCGAAGATCCAGCCGTAGCCGGGCAGCAGGTCTGCACGGCCGTCGCGGCGGTCCCACAGCTCCAGGTGCGATTCGAGGTACTCGTCCTTGTCGTTCGAGCTCTCGAAGTAGGTCCGGACGGCGACGCCCATCGGGCGGTCCTCACGGCGGTGCAGGCCCATGGCCAGGGACAGTCGGGTGGAGTTGCCGTCGGCGGCGACCACGATCGGCGCGCGGAAGGACGTCTCCTGCTTGGAGCCGCCGACGCGGGCCCGGACGCCGATGATGCGGCCCGTACGGTCGTCCAGGATCGGTCCTGTGACGTTGGTGCGTTCGTGGAGCTTGGCCCCGGCCACGACCGCGCGCTGGGCCAGGATCTCGTCGAAGTCGTCACGCTTGCGGACTAGACCGTTGGCCGGGAACGCGGCCAGGTCCGGCCAGTCGACCTCCAGGCGCAGTCCGCCGCCGATGATCCGCAGGCCCTTGTTGTGCAGCCAGCCGGCGTCCTCCGAGACGTCGACGCCCATGGCGATCAGTTGCTTGGTCGCGCGGGGGGTCAGGCCGTCGCCGCACACCTTCTCGCGCGGGAACGCCGTCTTCTCCAGGAGCAGCACGTCGATGCCGGACTTGGCCAGGTGGTAGGCCGTAGCCGAGCCGGCGGGGCCGGCCCCGACGATGATCACCTGGGCCTGCTGGGCTGAGTCCACGGCGCTCGGTGCAGTGTCGGTCACGGGTCGACTCCCCTGGTGTTGTCTCCGGTGCCGGTAGGCGTGCGGAAGCCCAGTCTAGGAGTTCGCAGTTGACCTTCGGGACGAGGTACGCCCGAACCGGGACCGGTTTCCACCGGGCCGGGGAAGCGTCCGCCGGGAGCGCACAGTCAGTCGGAGTCAGCCGGGTGTCCGTCCTGGGCGGCAGCTGTGCACTTGTGGGCCTTGGCGCGGACCTCCTTCGGCAACGCCTCGATGTCGACCAGGCGCGGGAGCAGGTCCGGCTGGACGGTCAGTGCCTTGAACACGGTGGCGATGTCCACACCGTGTGCCGGCCGGTGGACGACCTCCACGGTGTCCCCCGCCCGCACCTCGCCGGGTTCGATGACCCGGAGGTAAGCGCCGGGTTCGGCCTGCTGGGTGAAGCGCTTGATCCAGCCCTGCTCCGCCAGCCACCCGGCGAAGGTCCGGCACGGGATGCGTGGCACGGAGACTTCGAGCAGCGCCGTGCCGATCCGCCAGTGTTCGCCGATCAGCGCGCCGTTGACGTCGACGCCCTCGGTTGTGAGGTTCTCGCCGAAGACCCCCGGGTGGAAGTCGTCCCGGCCGAGCCGCTCGGCCCAGCCTGCGAGGTCCTCCCAGGCGTACGCGTACACCGCCTTGTCGACGCCGCCGTGGAACCGGTGGTCGCAGATTTCGTCGCCGGCGACGCCGCTGCCGGTCTCCGGTGCCGAGAGCACCACCGGGCCGTCCACGGAACGCTTGTCGATCGCTGTGGTCGGAACGCTGGAGTGTTCCGTCGGGGCGGCCTTGCCGATGTTCACCGAGCGCAGGAATGAGGTCATGCCACCACGGTAAAGCGGCGGAATGGCCTTGCCCAACGGGTTCTTCTCCAAGTCAAAATCGATCAAAGTCGGTCAAAATTAGTCGAGGGCGGTCGAAGTCGGCTGCCCCGGTCAGGCGGCCTTGTACGCGCGGTGCAGCGCCACGATGCCGCCGGTCAGGTTTCGCCACGCGGGGCGGTCCCAGCCGGCCTTGCGGACCAGTTCGGCCAGTCCGGCCTGGTCGGGCCACGCGCGGATGGAGTCGGCGAGGTAGACGTACGCGTCGGGGTTGCTGCTCACAGCCGTCGCCACCGGGGGAAGCGCCCGCATCAGGTACTCCACGTACACGGTCCGGAACGGCGACCAGACCGGGTGGCTGAACTCGCACACCAGCAGACGCCCCCCGGGTTTGGTCACCCGGAGCAACTCGCTGAGACCCCGTACAGGATCTTCGATGTTCCGCAGGCCGAAGGAGATCGTCACCGCGTCGAACGAGTTGTCGACGAACGGGAGGTTCATCCCGTCGCCCGCGGTGAACGGCAGGTGCGGGAGCCGCTTTTTGCCTTCGCTCAGCATGCCGAGCGAGAAGTCGCAGGGGATGACGAACGCCCCGGCTTCCCGGTAGGGCAGCGATGAGGTGCCGGTGCCGGCCGCCAGGTCGAGGATCGTCTCCCCGGGTTTCGGGTCGATCTCCCGGGTGACGGCTTTGCGCCACAGTCGGGTCTGGCCCAGGGAGAGCACATCGTTGGTCAGGTCGTAGCGCGCTGCGACGTCGTCGAACATGGCGGCGACTTCGTGCGGCTGCTTGTCCAGGGAAGCTCGGGTCACCCTCCCATCTTGCCCTCTGCCGTCCGTGGCGCCGCGCACGCCCCCGCCCGTCGTGTGGTGGAGTTGACCTGTCTCAGCATTCCGGACCGTGTCCACGACCGATTCCACGTCCGATTCCACGTCCGATTCCACGTCCGATTCCACAACCGTTTTTACGACTGTTTCTACGACAGACAAACCAGACAAGCACAGGGGAACTCGGTGAAGGCCCTCGCGACAGGTGTAGCCGCCACGCTGCTGGCGGTGGCGGCCCTGGCCGGCTGCGGTGACAGTGCGTCCGACAGCTCGCGGATGTCCCGGCAGAAGCCCGCCAAGGACGGCGCGACCATCCCGCCGGAGAGGCGCGGGTGGGACGTCACGATCACCGATGTCCAGGAGCCGTATTCGCCGCAGAGTCCGCTCGGTGCCGTCCCCGACGGCGGGTCGGGGGACGAGGAGGCGCCGCTGCCGTCCAGCCTCAGGCGGGACATCCTGGTGGAGTTCACGGCGGTCAACCGTTCGGACCACGCGCGGGCGTTCTCGCCGGTCGACAACGTGGTGCTCGCCAACCGGAAGCGCATCATCTACGGCCCGCACGCGCCAGGTTCCGCCTCCGGGATCTCCTTCCCGGTGGACGGGGCTGTGCCCGCGCAGGGTTCGGTCAAGGGTGGTGTCGTGTTCACCGTGCCGAACGAAGTGCCGACTCCGGAGCTGGTCCTGGCCGTCGGCACGGAGATGACACTGCGTGCGCAGCAGAGCCTGCCGGTGCGGACGGAGTACATCCTGAAGTTGGAGTGACGACGAGTCCGGCGGCACGGCGAGTTCGGAATCACGGCAAGTCCGGATTGGCGGCAAATGCTGGCAAATGACGAAACAGAAAGGCCGACGTCCCGGGCTGGGGACTTAAGTCTCCGGCCCGGGACGTCGGTGCTGAGCGCGGCCGTCGGCGGGTACCGCTGGTGCGGAGCGGTGTCCGTCGGCGTCAGCTTCGGCACCGGCTTCGGCTTCGGCTTCGGCTTCGGCTTCGGCTTCAGCTTCAGCTTCAGCTTCGGCTTCAGCTTCAGCGCCGGTGTACCATGCGCCCGCCGAGCACGGTCGCCACGCAGCTCCCGCCGCCGTGTTCGATAAGGGCGTCGTACGGGTCACCCCCGGTCGGTACCGCGAATACGGCCAGGTCCGCACGGGCCCCGGCGACCAGGGAACCGGCGTGGAGGTCCAGCGCCCGGGCGCCGCCGACAGTCGCGGCCTCCACCAGGCGGCGGTTGAGGTCGGGGGCACTGTATCCCTGACGCACCGCCAACTCCCGTGCCGCCGCCGCCTCTTCCCAGAGGTCGAGAGAGGGGGACGAGGCCAGCGAGTCGGTGCCGAGGGCGATCTGCGAGCCCTCCCGCAGGTAGGCGGCGATCGGTGGTTCCCCGGCCTGCAGGATCCGGTTGGACCGTACACACAGCGCGACCGCCGTACGGCGCTCGCGCAGCAGCGCGCGGTCCTCGTCGTCGCAGTGCACCCCGTGGGCGACGTGCACGTCCGGGCCCAGGCCCGCGAAGGAGTCGAGGTAGGCGGCGGGCCCGACTCCGCTGCCGTTGTCGAGCAGTTCCATCGCGAAGCCGAAGTTCCGGTTCAGTTCGGCGAACCTGCCCGTTCCGGTACGGATGAACTCGATTTCATGGTCCGTCTCGGCCAGGTGCGGGTGGAGCCGGAGCCCGCGGTCCCGGGCGATGGCGACACATTCCTTGAAGACCGCCGTGCCCACTGTGAACGGAGTGTGCGGCGACACTCCGACGGTCCTTCCCGCGGGCGCGGCGGCCAGCGCGTCGAGCAGCCGGGCGCGGCGCTCCTTGTCCCACAGTTTGTCGTCCGCGATGACTTCGAGGTAGGAGACACCGCCGATGCCGGAGCGGGCCGTCGGGGTGAGCACACATTCGTCGGTGACGATGTCGGCGACGGACGTCGTGCCGGAACGCAGCAGGTAGTGCACGCCGCGCCGGGCCGACTCCTGCCAGCGGGCCTCGGTGTAGTCGGCGCGTTGCGCGGTGAGAGTACGGATCCACTCGGGGAACGGCAGACCCGAGGAGGCCAGGTCGGCGAAGTCTGTGTACTGCAGGTGCGCGTGCGCGTTCACCAGACCCGGGGTGAGCACACCCGGCCACTGGCGGACCCGCGCCCGCGGGTGGGCGACGGTCAGGTCCTTGCGGGTCCCCACGGCCACGATCCGGTCCCCGTCGACGGCGACGGCGCCGTCCTGGATGGGGACGCTGGTGATCGGAAGGACGACATCAGCTGCGTGAACGGTCAACGACATGCGGCCCATCATCGCCGGTGCCAGAGTCTCCGACCTGCTGAGGGCCCTTGGTCGGCGTCGGCGTCACGACTGCGGGGGCCGTCGTCGATGGTGGGAGCGGCGATGCGGGTTGTGGATCGCCTAGTGCGGACAGAACGCATGGGTAACTTCCCCACGATTCAGCGGGAGAGAGCGGTGGATCGCGCACAAAAAAGTGGGCGCCGCCGGAGCGACGCCCACTCTGCAAAGAATTCCCTGCCACTGAGCGATCTTCAGCTCACCGCTCCACTACTCACCGCTCCACTACTCGACGGTCCGTGACTCAAGCGGTCCGTGACTCAAGCGGTCCGTGACTCAGCGGTCCGTGACTCGACGGTCCGTGACCCAGCGAACCGTGACTCAGCGAGCCTCGACGATCTTCAGTTCGACCCGCGGCTTCGGCGCGTCGAGCGCGGTCGAGGACAGGTGCGAGACCACACCGTCGTCCACCGGGTCGTCCGCCGGGTCGTCGTGCACGACGATGTGCTCGTACGTCGTCGCCCGCTGCGCCGGGGTACGGCCCGACGCGCGGATCAGCTCGATCAGCTCGATCCGGTTGGACCGGTGCCGCGCGCCCGCCGAGGAGACGACGTTCTCCTCCAGCATCACCGAACCGAGGTCGTCCGCGCCGTAGTGCAGCGTCAGCTGGCCGACCTCCTTGCCGACGGTCAACCAGGAACCCTGCAGGTGCGTCACGTTGTCGAAGAACAGCCGGCCGACCGCGATGATCCGCAGGTACTCCAGGAGCGTGGCCTGCGTCTGGCCGCGCAGTTTGTTGTTCAGCGGCTGGTAGGTGTACGGGATGAAGGCCCGGAAGCCGCCCGTGCGGTCCTGCACGTCGCGGATCATCCGCAGGTGCTCGATCCGCTCGGCGTTGGTCTCGCCGGTGCCCATCAGCATGGTGGACGTCGACTCCAGGCCGAGGCCGTGCGCCGTCTCCATGATCTCCAGCCAGCGCTCGCCGCTCTCTTTGAGCGGGGCGATGACCGTCCGCGGCCGTTCCGGGAGCATTTCCGCCCCGGCACCCGCGAAGGAGTCCAGGCCCGCCTGCTTGATCCGGACGATCGCGTCTTCGATCGTCGTGCCGGACACCTTAGCCATGTGCTCGACCTCGGACGCGCCCAGCGAGTGGATCACCAGCTGCGGGAAACGCTCCTTGATCGCGGAGAACGCCGTCTCGTAGTACTCGACGCCGTAGTCCGGGTGGTGCCCGCCCTGGAACATGATCTGCGTGCCGCCGAGGGTGACGGTCTCCTCGCAGCGGCGCAGGATGTCGTCGAGCTCCCGCGACCAGCCCTTCTCGGACTTCGGCGGGGCGTAGAACGCACAGAACTTGCACGCCGTGACACACACGTTCGTGTAGTTGATGTTGCGCTCGATGATGTACGTCGCGATGTGCTCGATCCCCGCGAACCGCCTGCGCCGGACCGCGTCCGCGGCCTGGCCCAACGCGTGCAGGGGCGCGTGGACGTACAGCGCCAGGGCTTCCTCGGGGGTGATCCGTTCCCCGGCGGCAGCCCGGTCCAGGATCGGCTGCAGTTCGTTACGTACGGCCGTCTCGCTCACAGGGCCCTCCACCAGGCTTGTTGTTGAATCCTCTACGAGGTTAGCCGTCACTGCTCACACCTCCGGCAGCAGCCGCACCCGGACGTCCGGGGCGTAGCCGGTGTCGTGTGCGGTGCGTCGGGCGAACTCGGCCATTCCGGCCAGGTGCCGCTCGCCGAGGGAGTAGTCCAGCGCCTCGGTGTAGTACTTCTCCAGCGTGGCCGCGTCGAAGGCCTCCCACCGGGCGACCTGGTCGCAGACCTTGGTGATGTTCTCCATGCAGAGGTCCCTGGACTCCAGGAACGCCCGGTGCACGTCCCGGACCTGCCCGGGGTGCGCAGCGAGGAAGTCCTTCCTGACCGCCCACACCGCGAAGACGAACGGCAGGCCGGTCCACTCCTTCCACTCCTGCGCCAGGTCGTAGACGTACAGACCCAGCCGGGGTGCGTCGTACAGCGTCGCGCGCAGCGCCACATCGCCGATGATCACGGCGGCGTCGGCGTCCTGCATCATCAGCGCGAGGTCCGGCAGGCTGGTGACATAGGTCGGCCGTACGCCGTAACGCTCTTCGAGGAGGAGCCGGCCGAGGCGGACCCCTGTCCGGCTGGTCGAGCCGAGCGCCACCCTGGCCCCGTCGAGTTCCTCGATCGGGACCTGCGAGATCAGCATCACCGACATCACCGGGCCGTCGGCGGCCACCGCGATGTCGGGCAGGACCACCAGGTCGTCGGCGTTGCGCAGGAACTCCACAACGCTGATCGGCCCTATGTCCAGGTCGCCGCGGACCAGGGCGTTGTTGAGGTTGTCCGGGTTGTCGCGGGTCAGCTCGACGTCCAGGAGCGCGCCGGTTCTGGCCAGGCCCCAGTAGATCGGCAGGCAGTTCAGAAACTGGATGTGCCCGACCCGCGGGCGCCGGAACGGGGTCTCCGCCCCCGCCGTGGTCGTGGCCGGATGTGTGGTCCCAGAGGTGTCGGTTGTGTCCACTGGTGAAGGCTACGCCTGCGCACTGTGGCCACTGGGTAGCGGTCTCCCGCGGAGCCGGGCACGCCGGCCGCCCCGAGCGTCACAGGCCCGCTACAGACCGGGTACAGACCGTCGGGAACGGCCGGATCCGAGCGAGGTTTCGAACAAGCTGGCATTCTCATCCCACAAATGCCGGGCGTCACACCCCGGCATCCAGGCTGTTTTTTCCCCCGCCCCGGGGGCCGACCCTCATATTCCGAGCCGTCAGAAAGGTACCGGTATGCATTCCGGCTCCCCCTCGTATCCGGCCGGCCCCGGTGGTGGTCCGTACGATGCCCAGCCCTATGTCCAGCCGCCCGCGACGCCCGAGTACGCGCCCGCGCCCACCCCTGGCTACGAACCGCCGCCCCCGCGCCGGGACGTCCCCGGCGCTCCCCGGCCCAGCCACCACCGGTCCGGACGCCCCACCCCCAAGCCGCCGCTCGCGGGTCTGCGCGGCTTCGTCGCGTTCGTGTGCCTGCTGTTCGCCGTACTGCTCACGGTCCCGGCGATGTCCTCCGTCTGGCTGCGCGGCGAAATCCTCGACGCCCAGGGCTTCAGCTCCAACGCGGACACCCTGATCGACGAACCGGAGATCCGCGCGGAGATTGCCAAGAGCATCACCGCCGTCGTGGGCGACCGGATCGAGAAGCAAGCCCCCGGCGTCGAGGGCAAAGCCATGGTCAACGGCGCGGTCCAGGTCATGATGGCCACTCCTGAATTCCACAAGGTGTGGAATGACGGCGTACGGACGGCTCACAGCGCCGTGACCGGCTCGCTTCTCGGCAAGGACAACGAAGCCGTGCAGGCCAGCGGCTCGCAGATCAAGGTGAACCTCAAGACGCCACTGACACCGCTGGTGAACGAGCTGAAGAGCCGTGGCCTCACGGTGTCACCGGACATGCTGCCGACGAGCATCCCGATCGATCTCGCCCAGGTGCCGCAGTCGAAGTCCGCGCAGGACGCCGCCCGTACGCTCGACGACCTCGGTTGGCAACTGCCCCTGGGCGCGGCCGTGCTCCTGCTCATCGGCCTCCTGGTGGCCGTCAACCGGGCCCGCGCGCTCGCGGTCACCTCGCTGGGTGTGCTGTTGATGAGCGCCCTCGTGCTGTTCATCGTCTCCGTCGCGCGCAGCCAGGTGGTCGACGAACTGGCCACCAAGACGACGATGAGCAGCGGTGCCACCGGTGTGGTCTACGACGTGTTCACCGACTCGCTGACCTCGATGTCGTGGATCGTGATCACGGTCTCCGGCGTGCTGGCGCTGGCCGGCACCGCGCTGGCAGGGATGCGGATGCGGCGGTAGGACTGGTTTCCCGGCTTGCCGGCGGCGGTCGCCTGACCACGGCGGCAGTCGTACCGTCTGATGAAAAAAATGGCTGTGACCCCGCACTCGGTGCGGGGCCACGGCCTCTGCCGGAACCTCAGCGCTTCAAGGCATCAGCAAAGCAGCGTCAGACAGTCGCCGGCTCGCGCAGTTCCTGCTTCTTCCGCAGCGGGACGACCGGCGCGTCCTGCGGCTCGTCCAGGTCACCGCTCGGGTTGTTGTACTTCTCCAGGTCGAGTGTGCCCTCGCGGGCCGCCACCAGGATCGGTACGGCGACTTGCCCGGCCACATTGGTAGCCGTCCTCACCATGTCCAGAATCGCGTCGATCGCGATCAGCAGGCCGACGCCCTCAAGCGGCAGACCCAGCGTGCTCAGGGTCAGGGTGAGCATCACGATCGCGCCGGTCAGACCGGCTGTGGCGGCCGAACCGACCACCGAGACGAAGGCGATCAGCAGGTAGTCGCCGATGCTCAGCGGGATGTCGAAGACCTGCGCCACGAAGATCGCGGAGATCGCCGGGTAGATCGAGGCGCAACCGTCCATCTTGGTCGTCGCGCCGAACGGCACCGCGAAGGACGCGTAGTCCTTCGGGACACCCAGACGCTCGGTGACGCGCAGGGTGACCGGCATGGTGCCGACCGAGGAGCGCGAGACGAACGCCAGCTGGATGGCCGGCCAGGCGCCCTTGAAGTAGTTGAGCGGGTTGACCTTGGCGACCGTGTAGAGCAGCACCGGGTAGACCACGAACATCACCAGGGCGCAACCGACGTAGATGTCGATGGTGAAGGTCGCGAGGGGCTTGAGCAGGTCCCAGCCGTACTGCGAGACGGACTTGCCGATCAGGCCGAGGGTGCCCAGCGGTGCGAGGCGGATGATCCACCACAGCGCCTTCTGCACGATCTCAAGGATCAGCTCGGCACCGCGGGCGACCGGCAGGGCCTTCTCGCCGATGGCGAGGATGGCCGCGCCGAGGACCACACCGAGGAACACGATCTGCAGGACGTTGCCCTCAGTGAACGCCGCGAAGACGTTCTTGGGGACGATGCCGGTGATGAAGTCCAGCCACGAGCCGCTGTCCTTCGGGGCCTTGGCCTGCGACAGGTCGAGCTTGACGCCCTTGCCCGGGTCGGTGAGCAGGCCGATGACCAGGCCGATCGTCACCGCGATCAGCGACGTGGCGAGGAACCAGAGCAGCGTACGGGTCGCCAGTCGCGCAGCGTTGTTCACGTTGCGGAGGTTGACGACACTGACCAGGATCGCGGTGAAGACGAGCGGCGGGACGGCCAACTTGAGCAGCTGGACGAACATGCTGCCGACGCGGGTCAGGGTCTCGTCGAGCCAGGCGACGTCCCACTGACGGGCGACAAAGCCGAGCACGACACCGAGTATCAGGCCGGAGATGACCTGAACCCAGAATGGGATCTTCTTGAATGAAGCAAGCACGAGGGGACTCCTGGGGCGGCCGGGCACGGCCAGGCGGGTTTGCTGCGGGGAGGGGCGCGCTTCGGGAGACGGCTCCGAAAAGCGCGGGCAAGCCGGGACGGCCGCAGGATCCTGTGTACGGGTGCGACTGGACGTGTCGGATCCGTAGAGCTGAAACAGGAGAGAGGTGGGGAAGCATTCCCACCGGCGCGGCCGCAGCGGGCTCACGCGAGGGGACCGGTTAGTCCGGGCCTGGGAAAAGGCAGGTCAGGCGGTGCGGCCGGTCAGATCGCGGAGCGGAGACCGCTGCGACACAGGTCGCCGGAGCAACGGCACAGGTCGACGTGCCGACGTGCCACGAGGAGGAGCTCCCCGTGCGCCTGCTGCGCGTCGTGTGTCTGTGCACTAAACATGTTTCGGAGCATAACCCGTTAGTTGAAGATATGACAAAACACTTTTTGGTCACGGATGTGACACCGGCATGACGATCAGCGACGACCTGCGACAACCAGGCCGGATACGCCGACGGGTGCCGGAGGTCACGGTTGAACGCGACCTCCGGCACCCCGGAAGCAGAAGCCGACCGGTTGGTCAGCGCGGAGACCTCTCGGCGGGCCGCAGCTCAGCGGGACGGGTCTCAGCAGGAAGCGTCCCGGCAGACCGCGCGTCCGCGGGCTGGGCGTCCACAGACTGCGCGTTTGCCGGTTGCGCGCCCGCGTCCTCCGCGTCCGACTCGTCCGCGATCTTCGCCTTGGCCCGCTCGACCCGCTCCACCAGCGCGGCGGACATCGCGTCACGCTCACTGTTGAGCGTGAAATAGCTGACCAGGCCGGAGAGCGCCAGCGCGATGCCGACGGCCAGGATGCCCACGCCGTTGCCACTGAAGTCCATG
This sequence comes from Kitasatospora sp. UYEF31, assembly GCF_057291755.1. NCBI lineage: Bacteria > Bacillati > Actinomycetota > Actinomycetes > Kitasatosporales > Streptomycetaceae > Kitasatospora > Kitasatospora sp. UYEF31. The sequence goes on along the minus strand of NZ_JBXAWK010000001.1, from coordinate 79,354 downwards.
GCGTAGAAGATCCCCCACACCGCGGCGAGGATCACTGCGAACAGACCGAGACGCATCAGCGTGTAACGCAGGGCGGGGTGTGACTTCATGGCCTCAGACTTCCATCTCGGCGGTTTTCTCCTCAGGACCAGTACAACACCTCACCCGCAACCGCACGCATCCGGCACTGTGCGCGCTCTGACGCACGTCTCCGGCGCACGATCCGGCGCCGTGCGTCCGGTCAGGTCCGGTCGGTCAGGTCCGGTCGGTCAGGTCCGGTCGGTCAGGTCCGGTCGGTCAGGTCAGGCCAGCGGCAGGTACATCGCGCTGTCGTCCGGGTCGTCGCCGTCCGCGTTGCGGTCAAGTCGTCAAAGCCTCATCGGCTGCGGCGTGTCACGGCGGGCCGGGTCCGGGCCTTCGTACTCGCGGATGATCTCGTAGCGCGTGTTGCGCTCGACCGGGCGGAAGCCCGCGTCGCGGATCAGGTCGAGGAGGTCGTCGCGGGTCATCTTGTTCGGCGTGCCGAAGTCGTCCGCGTCGTGCGTGATCTTGTACTCGACGACCGAGCCGTCCATGTCGTCCGCGCCGAAGTTCAGCGAAAGCTGAGCGGTGGTCAGGCCGTGCATGACCCAGAAGCACTTCACGTGCGGGACGTTGTCGAACATCAGGCGGGAGACGGCGAAGGTCTTCAGCGCCTCGGCGCCGGAGGCCATCGTGGTCTTCGCCTGGATCCGGTTGCGGACCTTGCCGTCGCGCGCGTCGTGGAAGTCGTGCTGGTAGCGCAGCGGGATGAAGACCTGGAACCCGCCGGTCTCGTCCTGCAGTTCACGCAGGCGCATGACGTGGTCGACGCGGTGCTTCGGCTCTTCGATGTGGCCGTACAGCATCGTCGCCGGCGTCTTGAGACCCTTGGCGTGGGCGAGGCGGTGGATCCGCGACCAGTCCTCCCAGTGGGTGTCGTGGTCGACGATCTGCTTGCGGATCTCCCAGTCGAAGATCTCCGCGCCGCCGCCGGTGAGCGACTCCAGGCCGGCTTCGATCAGCTCGTCGAGGATGTCCGAGGCCGACAGGCCGGAGATCTTCTCGAAGTGGTGGATCTCCGTCGCGGTGAACGCCTTCAGTGAGACGTTCGGCAGCACCTTCTTCAACTCGCTGAGCGAGCGCGGGTAGTAGCGCCACGGCAGCGACGGGTGGAGGCCGTTGACGATGTGCAGCTCGGTGATGCCGTCGGGCTCCATCTCCTTGGCGAGCCGGACCGCCTCCTCGATGCGCATCGTGTACGCGTCCTTCTCGCCCGGCTTGCGCTGGAACGAGCAGTACGCGCACGAGGCCGTGCACACGTTGGTCATGTTGAGGTGACGGTTGACGTTGAAGTGGACGACGTCGCCGTTCTTCTGTGTCCGCACGTGGTGGGCGAGCCCACCGAGCCATGCCAGGTCGTCGCTCTCGTACAGGGCGACGCCGTCCTCGCGGGACAACCGCTCCCCGGCGAAGACCTTCGCTTCGATCTCCTGCTGCCAGCCGCGGTCCATGCCCGCCTCCTCATTACCTGCTTTTGTTCGCTGCCGGAACCGAGGTTACGCCCAAGCCGGACGTGTCTTCGGAGCCGGTGGGGTCAAGTCCGGCAGCGGGCGGTCAGACCTGGTCCTCGTCGGGCATGTCGGCGACCCGGTGCTCCCACTTGGTGGACAGCACCACGGTGGTGCGGGTCCTGGCGACACCGCGGATGCTGGTGAAACGCCGGACGACGTGTTCGAGACCGGCCACGTCGGACACCCGGACCTTGAGCATGAAGGAGTCGTCGCCGGCGATGAACCAGCAGTCCTCGATCTCGCTGACGTCGCGCAGCCGGTGCGACACGTCGTCGTGGTCGGCGGCGTCGGACAGTTGGAGGCCGATGAGCGCGGTGACGCCCAGCCCGATGCTGGTGGGGTCGACGGTCGCCCGGTAGCCGGTGATGACTCCACCGGTTTCAAGCCGGTTGAGGCGTTCGGTCACGCTCGGCCCGGACAGGCCGACCAGCCGGCCGAGGTCGGCGTACGACGTTCGTCCGTTGACCCGCAGCGCCTGGATGAGTCGGCGGTCCACCGCGTCCATGGTCTGTCTCCCGTTATGATGACGGGCCACCGGACCGGCGCAGAGTCTGCCGGGAGAACAGTAACCAGTCTTTAGTTTCCTTAGTATCGAGCAGTCTATAGCTTCGATTCGAAGGAAACAGGACCGGACTCCTCGCGGGCTCCCCCGAGGACGCCGTCCCAGCGCCGGAACAGCGTGTGCGGGACGCCCAGCGCGTCGAGCACCTTCCCGGCGACGAAGTCCACCAGTTGCTGGACGTCCCGGGTGCCGGCGTAGAAGCCGGGCGACGCCGGGAGGACGACCGCACCGGCCTCGTCGAGCCGCACGAGATGACGCAGTGTCGTCCCCGTCAGGGGGGTCTCCCGCGGCACGACCACCAGCGGGCGGCGTTCCTTGAGGTTCACATCCGCCGCGCGCTGGAGCAGGTCTTTGGACAGCCCGAGCGCGATCCCGGAGACCGAGGCGGTGGAGGCCGGGACGACGACCATGCCCTTGACCGGGTACGAACCGCTCGACGGGCCGGCGGCGAGGTCCCCGGCCGGCCAGTAGCGGACGGCGTCGGCGATGAGCTTCGGATCGACGCCGGTCCAGGTGGCGAGGTCGTCCTGCCAGTGCGAGTCGCGGAAGCGGATGCCGGTCTCGTCGAGGATCGTCAGCCGGGCCGCCCGGGAGATCACCAGGTCGACGGTCTCCCCCGCGTCGAGCAGGCCGCGGATCACCGCTGCGGGATACGGAGTGCCCGAAGCTCCGGAGACTCCGACGACCCAGGGCCGACGGGGCTCAAGGGAGGACTCGGCTTGAGCGGACGCGGTCTGAGAAGAACCGGCCTGGACGAACGCAGCGTGCATGCGGTCCATTGTGGCCGGACTCCGGCGCGGTCCCGAGACCGGGCCGAGAGGGAACGAGTATCCGTACTCAGGTTTTTTCCCCAAGTCCGTCGCCGCTGTCAGGTAATCAGTACGTTGCCGACGTTCGATTCGAACGCACACAGCACAACCTTGGGGGCCCGTGTTCCGTTCATCCCGATTTGCCGTTGCCGCGATAGCGACCGTACTGCCGCTCGCGTTTCTGACCGCGTGCGGATCAACCCCGCAGGCCGCGGCGGTGTCGCCGGTGGGCAACAGCGGCGAGGACAACACCAAGCTCAGTGACAAGCAGCTTGCCGAAAAGCTGGAGATGTCGGTGGACCTGGCCTATGCGAAGTCGTCCGTGGATGTCACGCCCAAGATTCCGGGCGCGGCCGAGACGGTCGACCTGGACAAACTGATGGAACTGGTCGACAAGATCTACGAACCGGTCGTCGTCGGCATGGACACGCCCGACCACCCCGGTTTCAGGGAGGGCTTCCCGGGTTTCCCGGGCTCCCCCGCGCCGGGCCCCGGCGCAGATGTGCGGGACCCGGGCGGCAGCACCCCGGCGAGTGGGGTCCCGCCCACTCCCCCGGCCCCCGGCGGATAACTCGCTTATCGTGGAACTGCGGAACGGAAAGAGTCATTTGCGCGTCTTGACCCTTACATGCAGTTTCCCGAGCCCCTGGAGTACCCCGTGCGTCGCTTCCCGCGTACCGCCGCTGTCGCCGTCGTAGTCCCGCTCGCGCTGCTGGCCGCGGCCTGCGACTCCGACGGCGGTGCCCCAGCCAAGACCAGCGGCGTGGCCGCGCTGGTCGGCAACAGCGGTGACGACAACACCAAGCTCACCGACGAGCAGCTGACCAAGAAGGCGACGGACGCCCTGCTCGCGATGAAGGGCGTGGAGGTCACCGCCAAGGGTGCGAGTGGCGACGCTCCGATCGACGTCGGCCTCAAGGTCAACGACAAGCAGCAGGCCGAGGGCAAGGCGACGGTCAAGGGCAAGACCGCGGACCTCGTCCTGGTCGACGACACGGCGTACGTGCGACTCGCACCCGGCACCGTGCAGTTGTTCCTGGACGAGCTGAAGGCCCAGGATCAGAAGAAGGGCGTAGCCCCCGAGGGGGACCAGGCGTTCGGTACGCCCCTGTTCACCGCGGGCGCGAAGCTGATCGAGGGCAAGTACGTGAAGCTCTCCGGTGCCAAGGCGAAGCTGGCCAGTGCTCCCACCAGCGCGGGCGGGGCCAAGGACCTGTTCGGCGGCATCCTGGGGACCGCGGCCGACGGCGCGAAGAAGCCGGTTGTCACCCGCGGCGCGGTCACCGAGATCAACAACGTGAAGGTGATCCCGCTGATCACCACCGCGGAGGACCGCAGCGTCGCCACGGCCTACATCCCGGCGCAGGGCAACCCCTTCCCCGTCCGGTTCACGGCCGACGTGAAGGGCGACGGTTCGGTCGAGACGTCCGTCGACCTGACGTACGACAAGCTGAAGGCCGACTTCACACCGAAGGCCCCGGCGGCCGGTGACACGGTGGACCTGGACGCGCTGTTCGCGTCCTTCGGCGCGAAGAGCTAGAAGGCCACTGAAAATCACAGCACGCACCACACGTCAGGCCCCGGCGGATTCCTCCGCCGGGGCCTGATGTTTTTCGAAAAGCTCTGGTACGGGGTTCTCTACGGCTCTTGTACGGCACGCCCTACGGGCGCAGTCCCCGCACGACCAGGTCGAGCAGTGCGAAGCAGAACAACGAGATCCCGATGAACCCGTTTGTCGTGAAGAACGCCCGGTTCAGCTTCGACAGGTCGTCAGGCTTGAGGAGTGAGTGCTGGTAGACGAACGCGGCGGCGGCGACCACCAAGCCGAGCCACCAGAACACCCCGGCGCCGGAGACCGCGCCGAACCAGATGAACAGCAGCATCGTGACGACGTGTGCGGCACTGGAGGCGTACAGCGCGTTGGAAATGCCCCAGCGGGCCGGCACCGACCGGACACCGTGTGCGCGGTCGGCGGCGACGTCCTGGATTCCGAAGATCAGGTCGAACCCGCCGATCCACGTGCCGACGGCCAGGCCGAGCAGCATTCCCTGCCAGGACCAGTCGCCGGTGATGGCGATCCAGGCGCCCAGCGGACCGATGGCCTGCGCCAGGCCCAGGATCGCGTGCGGGACGTCAGTGAACCGTTTGCCGTACGGATAGACCACCATCGGGATGACCGCGATCGGGGCGAGCAGCAAACACAGCTTGTTGAGCAGCCCGGCGGAGACCAGGTAGATCACCAGTGCGACCAGCGCGCCGGTCCAGGCCGTACGGACGGACAGCGCGCCGGTGACCAGCTCCCGGGTGGCCGTGCGCGGGTTCTGCGCGTCGATCTCCCGGTCGATGATGCGGTTGCAGGCCATGGCGAACGTCCGCAGGCCGACCATGCAGATGGTGACCAGGAGCAGCTTCCACCAGTGGACGCGCTCGTCGGTCTGGTACATCGCGGTGAAGGCGGCGATGTACGCGAAGGGCAGCGCGAAGACCGAGTGCTCGATGAGCACGAGGTTCAGGAACGAGCGGACCGGGCCAACCCCGCCTGGGCGGGGACTGTCGGCCTTCGCCCTGCCGTCGGGCAAACTACTGGATTCGCTCACAGTCCGTATTCCTTCCAACGCCTCGTCACCTGTTCGGCCGTCTCCGGGTCCGAACTCACCATCTCCGGCCAGCCGCCGTCCCGCGTGTACCCCTCCTCGGGGAGTTTGCGCGTGGCGTCGACGCCGGCCTTCCCGCCCCAGAACTGCTGGTACGAGGCGTGGTCCAGGTGGTCCACCGGACCTTCGGTGACCACCAGGTCGCGGGCGTAGTCGACGTTGCCGAAGGCTCGCCAGGCGACCTCGTGGTAGTTGTGCACGTCGCAGTCGGAGTCGACCACGATGATCAGCTTGGTCAACGACATCATGTGCGCGCCCCAGATCGCGGACATCACCTTCTGCGCGTGCTTGGGGTACTTCTTGTCGATCGACACGATCGCGCAGTTGTGGAAGCCGCCGGCCTCAGGCAGGTCGTAGTCCACGATGTCCGGCACGATGATCTTCAGCAGCGGCAGGAAGAAGCGCTCCGTCGCCTTGCCGAGCGGGCCGTCCTCCATCGGGGGGCGGCCGACCACGGTCGACTGGAGGATCGGCTTCTTCCGCATCGTCACGGTCGTGATCGTCAGCGCGGGGAACGGCTCCTGCGGTGTGTAGAAACCGGTGTGGTCGCCGAATGGGCCCTCGGGCAGCATCTCGCCGGGTTCCAGCCACCCTTCGAGGATCACCTCGGCCTCGGCCGGGACCTGGAGCGGCACGGACACGCAGTCGACCATGTCGATGCGCTTGCCCGCGATGAACCCGGCGAAGAGGTATTCGTCGATGTCACCGGGCAGTGGCGCGGTCGCCGCGTACGTCACGACCGGCGGTGCGCCGAAGGCGATCGCGACCGGCAGCTTCTCACCGCGCTTGGCCGCCACCTGGTAGTGGTTCCGCGAGTCCTTGTGGATCTGCCAGTGCATCCCGATGGTGCGCTTGTCGTGCCGCTGGAGCCGGTAGAGGCCCAGGTTGCGGACGCCCGTCTCAGGGTCCTTCGTGTGCGTCAGGCCCAGGTTGAAGAACGACCCGCCGTCCTGCGGCCAGGTGTGCAGCGCGGGGAGCCGGTCGAGGTCGACGTCGTCACCGGTGAGCACGATCTCCTGGCAGGGCGCGTCCTTGACCTTCCGCGGCGGGATGTGCGACACCGCGCTGAGCTTTCCGAAGGCCTCGCGGATGCCCGTGAACCCCTGGGGAAGCTCCGGCTTGAGCAGCCCGCCGATCTTGTCGGAGATGTCCGCGTAGGACTTCAGGCCCAGTGACTTCAGCAGCCGGCGGTCCGTACCGAAGACGTTCATCGCGATCGGCGTGTCACAGCCGCGCACGTTCTCGAAGAGCAGCGCGGGGCCGCCCGCTTTGTTCACCCGGTCGGTGATCTCACCGATCTCAAGGTGCGGGTCCACCTCGGCGCGGATGCGCTTGAGGTCGCCGTCCTTCTCAAGTGCCTTCAGGAAGGCGCGCAGCGTGGGGTATGCCATGGGAGCCAGTATCCGATACGGGCGGTTTTCCGGTTGCGCCGGTGCCTACGGTGGGTTGTGTCGCGCGGGAGGAGCAGAGTGCCTAAAACAACGGTGTCTGAAACAGCGGGGTCCGGAACAGCGGGGTCCGGAACAACGGTAGTGCGGTCGGTTCTGGAATCAGTAGTGGTGCACGCGGCCGGGGCGGTGTGCCGGCGCCGGGCGCGGTTCACGCTCACCGGCGAGGAGACCCGGGTCCGCATCACGGATCTGCCGGTCACGATGTTCGAACACGCACTGCGCGGGACGGTGGTCGAGGGCCCGGAGGGGCTGCGGGTGACCGACGTGCGGGCGGCGTTCGAGGTGGAGGTGCGGGAGGCGCCCGAGTTGCCGCGACTGCGCCAGGACTACGCCGCGGCGCAGGCCCGGGTGGAGGCCGTCCGAGCCGTACGCGACCGGTTGACCGCCGAGATTGAGGAGACTGCCGGGTTCCGGGCCGTCCCGCCGCAGACCGTCCGCGGGGCTCCGCCCCGTACGGCATCGGTTGATTCCGTGCTCGCGCTGGCCGGGTTCGTGGACGACCGGTTGGCTGGTCTCCAGGAGCGGCGCACAGCAGTCCAGACCGAGCTGGACGCGCTCCAGCACGAAGTGGAAGTGCTCAGCCGGCGGTTCGGCGTGCTCGACGCGGAAGCACCCGAGTACGCGCGGACAACCTGCTCGGCGGTGGTCACCCTGGACAGCTTCGCCCGCAATGGCACAGTGGCCGGCGAAGTCGTAGTAGAGCTGGAGTATCAAGTGCCCGGGGCCCGCTGGGTCCCCGTCTACCAACTGCGACTCGACTCCGGCATGACCGGGGGTTCGCTGGTCATGCGTGCCTCCGTCGCGCAGCGCACCGGCGAGGACTGGTCCGGGGTGCGCCTGGGCCTGTCGACCGCGGATCTCGACCGTCGTACGGATCTTCCCGACCTGCTGTCCCTGCGGATCGGGCGGCGGCAGGCCGCCCCGGCGGCCGCCGGGTGGCGGGAACCGCCGGCCGGCCTCGACGAGTTGTTCGGCGGTTACGACACGGCGGTGGAGGCTCGCCGCGCCACCGGGATGTTCGCCGTCGCGGCGGGCGCGTGTGGTGGGACGACGGCTCTTCCGGTTGTGGAGGCGAGGAGGGGACCGGCGGGGGACGCCTCCGCTTACGGTGCGTCGCCCGCAGCCCCGGGTGCCCCGTCCCCGGCCGCCCCGCGCATGCGGGCCGCCCCCGTGGCCCCGATGCTGGCGATGGCCCCGCAACAGGGCGGTACGGCGGTCTTCGACGCTGTCCCCCCGCCCGCCGATCCTGGGCCGGTCGCCCCGTCCGACGATCTGCTCGACTACGCCGCGCTGCGGCTGGCCGGTCCTGGCGAACCGGAGTCCGTACGGGGCCGGTTGCGGCCCGGCGCGGGTCCGGGGTCGGACGCGGTGGTCACCGAGTTCCACCGGCGGGCGCATTCGGTCACCCGGCTCTCCTTGCCCGCGCACGCGCGTCCGGTGCGGGAGTCCTCAGGCTCCTTCGACTACCGGTTCGACGCGGCGACCGATGTGGACATCGAGGCGGACGGCGGCTGGCACACGGTTCCGGTGTGTGAGGTGTCCGTAGGTCTGGCACCGGAGTTCGTCACCGTCCCGGCGGTGGACGCGTCGGTGTACGGCACGGTCAGGCTCGCCAACACTTCCCCGCACGCGCTGCTCGCCGGACCGGCCGACGTGACGGTCGGCGGGGAGTTCCTCACCAGCGTGCCGCTGCCGACGCTCGCCCCCGGTGACAATGCCGCCGTCGGTGTCGGTGTCGTGGAGAGCGTGCAGGTCGCCCGTCGTACGTCGATGAGCGAATCGACGGCGGGACTCGGCAACCGTACGACGGTCCTCGACCACAAGGTCGAGGTGGACGTGGTGAACCTGCTCGGCCGACCGATCGTCGTTGAGGTCCTGGAGCGGATCCCGACCTCGTACGACAAGGATGTGCGGATCGAGGAGCGGCCGACCGACGCGTGGGAGACGCCCGCCGAACCCCGGGACGGCTCGTACGTGCACGGCACGCGGGTGTGGCGCATTGACCTGACGGCCGGTCAGACGCGCACGCTGACCGGCGGATACGAAATCCGGATCCCGTCCGGGAAGACCATCGTCGGCGGAAACCGGAGGGCGTGAACCATGAACCCTGCTTCGTTGCACTCTGCTTCATTGAAGGCTGATTCGCTGAAGGCTGATTCGTTGAACACGGCGACCCTGCCGATCACTTCGGTGACGGTGCTTGAGGACCGCGCCCAGATCACCCGCAGCGGAACGGTCGAACTGGCAGCCGGTGCGCAGCGGTTGCGGATCGGCCCGGTGACCCCGCTGGCCGTGGACCGGTCACTGCGCGCGGAGGTCTCCGCGGGTTCCGTGGTCGACGCGCGGATCGTGCGGGTCTCCGAACCCGCACTGCCGTCGGAGGACGACTCCCCCGCCCGCCGGCTCGTCGGCGAGCTCAGGCAGCGGATCGCGGCGGCCGAGCTGCGGCAGCAACGGGCCGAAGCCCGACTTGAGTTGGTCCGTCAGGCCAAAGCGGACGTACGGCGGGACATCTGCGAAAGCGCCGGGGCCGGTGCGGCCGACCCGGATCGCTGGGTCGGGCAGACGGAGGCCGTCGCGACCGCTGAGGAGTCGGCCGGTACGAACTTGACTTCCGTACGCGCGGATCTTGGTTCGTTGCGCGAACGGCTGCGGGAGGCGCAGGCCGCGGTGCACCGCACTGAATCGGAGCCGGAGGAGGTCACCGCCACGGTTGAGATCGTGGTGGAGGCGGCCGGTGCCGGGCCGGTCGAGTTGACGGTCACTCATCTGGTGCCGTGCGCGCTGTGGCGTCCGGCGTACCGGGCGCGGCTCGGCTCTGACGTGTTGCGCCTCGAATCGGACGCTGTGGTGTGGCAGGAGACCGGTGAGCAGTGGACGGATGTGCGATTGTCCTTCTCCACCGCGCGTCCGACCCTCGCGGCCCGGCCGCCGCAGCTGGTCGACGACGTGCTGGCCCTCCGGGACCGTACCGACCTGGAGAAGAAGACCGTCGATGTGGACTTGCGGGAGGAGGAGATCTCCTGCGTGGGCACGTCGGTCGCGCATGAGCTGCCCGGTGTCGACGACGGCGGGGAAGTCAGGGTGCTGCATGCGCCTTCCCCCGTCACCGTGCCGTCGGACGGCCGTCCGCACCGTATCCGACTGAGCGGATTCGACGCGAAGTGCCGGATCGAGCACGCGTGCGTTCCGGAGCTGTCCCCGTTGGTGACCCAGGTCGCCTACGCGGCGAACGAGTCCGATCATGTGCTGCTGGCGGGCCCGGTCGACCTGATCCGCGACAGCGGTTTCATCGGGCGCGGGCAGCTGAAGTTCACCGCGGCGGGCGAGGAGATCCGGCTGCCGTTCGGCAGCGAGGACGTCTTCCGGGTGGTCCGCGACGTGACCGAGACCCGGGACAGCGGGACGTTCACCGGCCGTACGGTGATCACCCGGACGGTCACGCTGTTCCTGTCCCACCTGGGGAGCCCCGGCGGCGAGCCGCTGCCGGTCACCCTGCGCGAGCGCGTCCCCGTCTCGGAGGTCTCCGCCGTCGGTGTCGCGGTGAAGCGCGACGTGTGCTCCCCGCCGCCGTCCGAGGTGGACGAGCAGGGCATCGCGCGGTACGACCTGCGGCTTGAGTCCGGGTCGCGGCAGCGGGTGGTGCTGACCTACGAGATCACGGCTTCGGGGAAGGTGAGTGGGCTCTGAGAGGCTCCACGATCAGTGGCGCGCGGCCCGTTCCTTGATGTGCGCGTAGACGGAGTCGTCCATTTCCTCAACGCTTCGCGACTTACCGCTGTTAAACACCGGTAAGTCGCGACGTGGGTCCGTCTTCACGGCGGCCCTCTCAGCTGAATCGGTCACGTGGATACGACCTTGACGCGGTCACCACAGAGGCGCTCCATGTCGTCGGCATCCGAAGTGACAACGATCAACGGCCCCGGCATACTCAACGCCGTTGCGGCGACGACTGAGTCAATCGCGTACTTGTGCCCGTGCAATCCAGCTGCCGCCAACAGATCGAGAGCGAGCCAGCTGATCTCCTGGGTCACTGGCTCGATGCGCAAGCGCGACACCGCCCACCGGAAACGATCCGACTTCGTCCGCTGGTCATAAGCCTCAAGCAGAGTGAGGCAGCTGACCGCCACTGCCACATCCCCCTCTTGCGCACGACGAACAATTTGGTTGACGCGTCGGTCGCAGGCGACCAGTTTGGACAAACCGTCGCAGTCGAGGATCAGCGTGCCGCGGCTCAGCCGACCGTGTGCCCGGACCACTCCCCGCCCCCCTCTCGTTTCTGACCGGGCTGCACCCAGCGCTGTTCGGCCTGGCGGAAGATTCCGTCAACCTCGCCCAGTTCCTCCGGGGTCGCCGGCTCCAGTTCGGCCTCGTTGGCTTGGAGCAGTTCCTCCAGGAGATCCCGTTCGAGCTGTCGCTCGACGGCGCTGTTGACGTACGCGGACACACCCCGACTGCCCACACGATCCTTCACAGCTTCCAGGCTGCCTGACCGCAAGGACACACTCACCTTTACGGCGGCCCCCGAGCCAAGGCCGGATACAGCTTTACCTCTAGTCATGGATTCACGCTAACACAAGAAGTAGCAATTGAAGTAGCAAATATTCCCTGGACCGCCTATCGCGCCCGTCCGACAGCGGCGACCCGGAAGTCCCCGCCCGCGCAGCCGGCCTGGGCCTGTCAGCGCCCGGGAGGTCGTAGGCTGGGCGGTGTCCCCGGTCACTTTTTAGGAGTCCCCGTCATGCTCAGGGTTTTGCCACTTCTTTTGGCCCTCGCTGCGGGCATCTACGCGTTCATCGACTGTGCGACCACCGAGGAAGAAAAGGTCCGCAACCTGCCGAAGCTCGCATGGGTGTTCATCATCCTGCTCTTCTCGGTGCCGTTCCCGCTCGGTTCGATCGGCTGGTTCGTCGCCGGCCGGGCGCGGGGGGAGCGGGTCGGCGGCTACGGCCCGGCGGCCGGTGGACGGCGCGGTGGCGCACAGACCGCCCCGGACGACGACCCTGAGTTCCTTGCCTCGCTGCGGAAGAGCAACGAAGCCGACGCGGACCTGTTGAAGCAGTGGGAAGAAGACTTGCGCCGCCGTGAGGGCGAGCAGCAGGACGAGGACGGCAAGGACCAGCCGAAGGGCTGACTGGTCTCTACACGGACGCGTTCGGCGCCGGGCGCTTCCACTGTCATCCCACGCTCGACGGCAGCATCAGCCAGTCTTTTGTCGCGGGTTGCCCCTGCCGCAGCGTCAACTCCTACCGTGACTGTCATCGCCGGAACACTCCGGCGGAAAGTGACACATCAGGAGTAAGCGATGTCCTGGTCGATCACCGAAGTGGCCCGACTCTCCGCGGTGACCTCGCGGACGCTGCGGCACTACGACGAGGTCGGGTTGCTGAAGCCCGCGTTCATCGCGGCCAACGGCAACCGGGACTACGGCGAGCCCGAACTGCTGCGGTTGCGGCGCGTCCTGCTGCTCCGGGAGCTGGGCCTGGGACTGGCCGAGGCCGGCGCGGTCACCCGGATGACCGGCTGACGCCCGCCGAAGCCGCCGCGAGGCTCCGGCCGATCTCCGCGACCCGCGTCCCTGAAGTCTGCGCGCCGAAGCCGCGCAGGCTGAGGATGAGCAGCAGTTCGCCGTCGGATGTCTGTACGGGTGCGCTGACCGCCCCGACCCGGTAGTTCACGTCCGGGTCGAGTTCCGTCACCTGCCCGATGGAGGCGTGGCCGCCGCCCAGTTCGGCGGCCAGGGTCTCGACGATCCGGCGCAGCCTGGCGGCGGACGGGCCTTCGAGTTCGCGGTCGAGCAGGTCGAGGGTTTCGCTCAGCCCGCTTTCGACGTCGGTGACCAGTTCGACCGCATAGCCGCGGTCCCGTGCGCCGGCGACCGCGCGGGTCAGTTTTGTCCGGGATTCCTCATCGTCGGCGGCGTCCAGCCAGCGTTTCAGCGTCTGTTCGTCGGCCCACGGGACGTAGCCGATGCCGAGCGGCGGGGCGATGGGGGCCTGGTCGCCGATGCGCAGCTGGGATTCGCGCGCGCGGGGCGACCGTACGACCTGCGCGATCGTCACGTGGGCCTCGCCGGGGGTGAGCGCGAAGCAGGTGAGGGCGTAGTTGTCGCGCAGGCGTTCCATGGCGGGGCGGGCGAGGTCGAGGATGTCCAGACCGCGGGCCGCCGCCCGGCCGACGCTCAGCAGCGCGGGGCCGAGCCGGTAGGTCTTGCGGACGGGGTGGCGGATCAGCCACCCCGTCTCCAGGAGCGCGGCGAGCATCGGGTGGCAGGTGGCCGGGGTGACCGCGAGGTGGCGGGAGATCTCGGAGAGTGTCAGCCCCTCGTCGGGGCGGTCCGCGATGGCTTCCACGATCGAGACGAGCCGGTCGGTCTGTGGCGAGGGTCTGGGCACTGGGGGGTCCTTGGTGGAAACAGCCTTGGCGGGAACAGCCCCGTGGGGAACAGCCCTGTGGGGAACAGCCCCGTGGGGAACAGCCCCATGGGGAACAGCCCCATGGGGAACAGCCTTGCGGGCGAAGGCTTTGGGCCGCACCGTACTCAATCTCGATCTTTTTGCATAGTGCGCATATTGACGCGCACAGTGCGCAGCCGTACGGTCCGGTCCAGCAAGCCTGACGGCTAATCAGCTCACCTCTGGAGGGCCACGATGTACGACCTGAAGATCACCGGCGGCACCATCGTGGACGGCACCGGCCAGGACCGGTTCGTCGGCGACATCGCGGTCAGGGACGGAAAGATCGTCGCGATCAGCCGGGACGGTGCGCTGGACGGCGAGGCCGCCGCGACCATCGACGCCACCGGCCAGATCGTCACTCCGGGCTTCGTCGACGTGCACAGCCACTACGACGGCCAGGCGACCTGGGACGAGGTGCTCGACCCGTCCGCCTCGCACGGTGTGACCACGGTCGTCGCCGGGAACTGCGGCGTCGGCTTCGCCCCGGTGCGGCCCGGTAAGGAGGACTGGCTGATCAGCCTCATGGAGGGCGTCGAAGACATCCCCGGCACGGCCCTGGCCGAGGGCATGACGTGGGGCTGGGAGACCTTCCCGGAGTACCTCGACGTGCTGGAGCGGCGGCGGCTCTCGATGGACATCGGCGTGCAGATCGCGCACGGTTCAGTGCGCGCGTACGTCATGGGTGACCGCGGTGCGAACAACGAGACGGCTGAGCCCGCGGACATCGAGGCGATGGCCGTGATCGTCCAGGAGGGCGTTGAAGCGGGGGCGCTGGGCTTCTCCACCTCGCGTACGGTCACCCACAAGGCGATGGGCGGCGAGCCGGTGCCCGGCACTTTCGCCACTGAGGACGAGTTGTTCGCGCTCGGCCGGGCGATGGCCCGCGGCGGGCGCTCGGTGTTCGAGCTGGCGCCGACCGGCGTCGCCGGTGAGGACCTGGTCGCCCCGGCCAAGGAGGTCGACTGGATGCGTCGTCTCGCCGAGGAGATCGGCATGCCGGTGTCCTTCGGTCTGATGCAGGTCAACGCCGCGCCGGACCTGTGGCGCGACCTGATGGCCGAGTCACTGCGCGCGCACGACGCGGGGATTCCGCTCTACCCGCAGGTGACCGCACGCCCGTTCGGCATGCTGACCGGCTTCGACACCCGCAACGCGTTCAGCAAGCGGCCGGCGTTCCAGGCTCTGTACGCCAGGCGCGCTTCGGGTGAGCTCACGTACGGCGAATTCATCGCGGAACTCGCGAAGCCCGGCGTCAAGGTGGCCATCCTCGACGGGACGGACCTGCCGTCCGACCCGACGATCCCCGGCGACCAGGTCAACGTCGCACTCCAGCACATGACCGACCGGATGTACCCGATGGCCACCGTGCCGGACTACGAGCCGCTGGCCGACGAGACCGTGGCGAAGGTCGCCGAGGCCCGGGGCGCCGGTGTGCTGGAGACGCTGTACGACCTGATGCTCGACGACGAGGGCATGGCCATCCTCATGGTCCCGTTCTTCAACTACTCCGACGGCGACCACAACGCCGTACGGGAGATGCTGACGCACCCCGCAAGTGTCTTCGGCCTGGCCGACGGCGGCGCGCACTGTGCGATGATCTGCGACGCGTCGCAGCCGACGTACATGCTGACCCACTGGGCCCGGGACCGGACGCGCGGCGCGCAGCTGCCGCTGGAGTTCGTCGTCCGCAAGCAGACGATGGACACCGCCGGGCTGTTCGGGCTCACCGACCGGGGTGTGCTGACCGAGGGCAAGCGGGCCGACATCAACGTGATCGACCTGGACACGCTGACCCTGCACCGCCCGCGCATGGTCCACGACCTGCCGGCCGGCGGCGGGCGGATGCTCCAGCCGGCCAGCGGCTACACGGCGACGATCGTCGCGGGCGAGATCACCCGCCGCAACGACAAGGACACCGGGGCGCGGCCGGGACGGCTGATCCGCGGGGCCCGCTAGCGGACGGAACCGGCACGTCGATCAGGTGGTGCGAGAACCCCAGGAATCCGCCCTCCAGAGGGGCCTTCCGTACCTGATCGACGCGGCACGGTCCGCGGTCACACCCCGCTGTACGAGTGCAGCCCGTTCACGAAGATGTTCACGATGTAGTAGTTGATGATGAAGCAGGAGAAGGCGACCAGTGAGATGTACGCTGCCCGCCGGCCCTTCCAGCCACCCGTCGCGCGGGCGTGCAGGTAGACCGCGTACGCCACCCACGTGATGAAGGACCAGGTCTCCTTCGGGTCCCAGCCCCAGTAGCGGCCCCAGGCGTTCTCCGCCCAGATCGCGCCGCAGACGATCGCGAAGGTCCACAGCGGGAAGATCACCGCGTTGACCCGGTAGGCGAACTTGTCCAGCGCCGCGGCGGCGGGCAGCCGCTCGAAGAAGTCGTCGACCCGGACGCTGGTCCGGCCGGCCGCCTTGCGCTTGTCGTACGAGTCGCGGAACAGGAACAGCACCGAAGCGAACGCGCCCAGGTGGAGCACGCCGAAGGACATGATCGCCGACGAGACGTGGATCCACAGCCAGTACGAGTGCAGCGCCGGGACCAGCTGCTCGGAGTCGGTGTACAGGACCGTGACGGCCACTCCGAGGCCCATGAGCACCAGGAGTGTGACGAAGACGCCGAGCCAGCGGACCGGCTTCTTCAGCGCGAGCAGTACCAGGTACGCGCCCGCCACGATGAGCGCCACCGCGACCGAGAACTCGTACATGTTGCCCCACGGGGCACGCTTCACCGCGAAGCCGCGGGTCAGCAGTCCGGCCGCGTGCAGCACGAAGCCGAGCACGGTCATCGAGACCGCGACGCGGCCGACCATGTCGGCCTTGTCGCTGTCACCGGCGATGTCGCCGAAGTCGTCCGAGTCGCCGGCGTCGTGGCCGGAGCCCTGGACGATGACCTTCGGGCGCTCGGCGAGCGCGACGCCCCCGCCGCCCGCGGTCACGGCCTCAGCGGGGACCTCAGTCAGCGCCGCCGCGGTGCGGCCGACCCTGCTGCGGCTGCCGAAAGCCCATTCAGCGGCATAGGCGAAGAAGGCCAGCATGTAGACGGCGATGGCCGAATAGATGAAGACGTTGCTCCACTGGGCCAGTGATTCGTTGACGGCCACGCCCTACTCCTTGTTTCCGACAGTGTCGGGCTGTACGGATTTCTGCTCCGCGGGGATCCGCGTCTGCAGTTCGTCCACGAACGACTGGACCTCATCGGCCAGCCCGCCGCCTTCCGTGCGGGCCAGACCGGCGACCTCGATGACCGTACGCCCGTCTTCGCCCGGCGTCGCACGCACCCACATCCGGCGGCGCCGGATGAACAGGGACAGCACCAGACCGGCGATGGCCGCGATGATCGAGTAGAGCGCCAGGCCCTTGCCCGGCTCCTGCGAGACCTGGAAGTTGCCCCAGGTGGCGACGCCGTTGAAGGTGATCGAGCCCTGGTTGTCCGGCAACTGGATCGTGTCGCCGGGGCGCAGCATCATGCGGACGGGGTCGCTGCCCTTCTTGAACTGCGTCATCTTCTTCGGGTCGAGCCGGAACACCGACTGCGGGATCCCGGAGTCGACACCCAGGTCGCCGTGGTAGCCGGTGAGGAACAACGCGGGGTCGTCCAGCGACGGGAAGACCGAATGCGGTCCGCGGTCGCCGGTGATCCGCGCCGTCGGGGCGAACAGGCCTTCGAAGCCCAGTTGCTCCAGGCCCTTGGTGACGTCGGCGACCTTGATGACACCGGTCGACGTACGGTTTCCGTCCTGGGGGAGGAACGCCGTGGGGCCGTTGTAGGCGACGTTGCCCTGAGCGTCGCGCACAGTCACGTCCGGCGCGTACCCGGTGGCGATCAGGAACACTTTGGTGTCGCCGACCTCCAGCGGGTGGTTGACCTTGATCGTTCCCTGCTTCTCCGGGCCGTCCGGGGTCTCGCGGTACTTGATGTGCGCGGTGAAGGCCCGGGGCGCGCCGGTCTGCGCGCCGGTGCGCTCGAAGCGCTGGTCGATCTTCGTCAGCGTGAAGCTGAAGGGCTCCATGTCCTTGGTGTCGAACAGGCTGCCCGGCTGGAAGTCGTCGTACTGGGTGAGCGTGTTCGCGAAACCCTGCGGCGAACCCTCCACGACGATCTTGCCGCCTTTGCCGCTGTACAGGCTGCCGAGCGCGACCGCGATCAACACACCGAACAGCGCGAGGTGGAAGACCAGGTTCCCGGTCTCCCGGGTGTAGCCCTTCTCCGCGCCGATCGAGTCGGAACCGACGTTCGTACGGAAACGGCGCTTCTTCAGCGCGGCACCCGCTGCGGTGAGCGCGTCGGCCGGTGACGTGGCCGTCTCCCACCGCGCGTACACCGGCATCCGCTTCAGGTTGCGCGGTGCCGTCGGCGGGGTGCTGCGCAGCGCCTTGAGGTGGTGCCAGGTGCGCGGAATGATGCAGCCGGCCAGCGACACGAACAGCAGGATGTAGACCGCCGCGAACCACCAGGACGAGAAGACCTCGAACAGTTGGGCCTTGTCCATGATCTTGGCGCGGGTGGGGTGGTTCGTGAAGTACTGCGCGACCTTGATCGGGCTGATCGACCGCTGCGGGATCAGCGATCCCGGGATCGCCGCGAGCGACAGCATGAACAGCAGGACCAGGGCGACCCGCATCGACGTGAGTTGCCGCCACAGCCAGCGCAGCCAGCCGGTCACGTTGAGCGTGGGCTGGATTATGTCGTCGCTGCCGCGCCGTTCGTTGGGCGTGGTGCCCATGCCCGCCGCGGAGGCCGCGTCGGTGGTCGGTTCGGCCGGGGTTTCCGTACGTCCGGTGCTCAAGGTTCTCAGAATCCGATCGAGTAGCCGCTGACCCAGCTCTGCATCTGGCGCATCCAGGTGTCCCAGAGGCCGGTGACCATGAACAGGCCGAGCAGTACCAGCATGCCGCCGCCCAGGCGCATCACCCACACGTAGTGGCGTTTGACCCACGCGAATGCGCCGAGTGCCTTGCGGAAGGCGAGTGCGGTGAGGATGAACGGGACGCCGAGGCCGAGGCAGTAGATGACGCTGAGGAGCGCGCCGCGGCCTGCGGTGCCTTCCTGGAGCGACAGGGTCTGGACCGCGCTCAGGGTGGGGCCGATGCACGGGGTCCAGCCGAGGCCGAAAAGCACGCCGAGCATCGGCGCGCCGAGCAGTCCGAGGGTGGGCCTTTTGTGGAACCGGAACTCGCGCTGCATTCCGGGCAGGACGCCCATGAAGGACAGGCCGAGCACGACGGTGATCGCGCCGAAGATCTTGGTGAGTGTCTTCTGGTGCTCCAGCATGGTGCTGCCGAAGAAGCCGAAGGCCGCGCCCATCGAGGTGAACACCGCGGTGAAGCCGAGGACGAAGAGGAAGGCACCGAGGAGCAGCCGGCCGCGTTTGGCGTCCTTGATGTCGGCACCGGAGATTCCGGTGACGTAGGAGAGGTAGCCGGGGACCAGCGGCAGCACGCAGGGCGAGAAGAACGACACGAGTCCCGCCAGCAGCGCGATGGGCGCGGCGACGATGAAGGATCCGGTGAGGACGGTGTTGTTCACCCCGGTGTCCGCGACGAGAGTGAGCATCAGGCCGGCTCGTTCATGACCGGTTCGAGCATCGCCCGCAGCTTGCCCTCTTCCAGACCGCCCGCGTACCGCGCGGCGACCCGCCCCTGCCGGTCGATGACCAGCGTGGTGGGGATGCTGTTGGGGATGATGTCGCCCTTGAACTTCAGGATCTGCCGGCCTTCGGGGTCCCACATGCTCGGGTAGGTGATCCCGAACCGCTTCTCGAAGGCGATGGCGTTGTCCTGGCCGGAGTCGCGGGTGTTGATCCCGACGAACTCCACGCCCTTGGCCCGGGTGTCGGCGTACACCTTCTGCAGGTTCGGCGCTTCGCCCCGGCACGGGCCGCACCACGATCCCCACACGTTGAGGACGACGACCTTGCCCTTGAAGTCAGCGAGGCTGATCGGCTTGCCGGTGAGATCCTCGCCGGAGACCTGGGGGGCCGTCTTACGGTCGGCCGCGTTGACTTGGGTGACACCCGCGTCGGCGGCGTCGACGTAACCCTGCTCGCCGCCCGACGACCCGCCGGAACTCCCGCCGCAAGCGGTGAGTGCGAGCAAACCGACCGTGACCAGCGCGGCGGCACGGCTGAGCGAGTGACCCCTTGTACGCATGTGAAAAGTTTCGCATGGGCCCCGGACGCCACTGCGGCGGGTGGCGTCCGGAACACACCGCACCTTTAACTAATTCTTACGCTCCGAAGGACTTCACCAGGTGGGCGGGCAGGAGGTCCCGCGCCGGTTCGCTGTAGCCGACGCTGACGATGCGGTCGCCCTCATACGTGAAGCTCGTCAGCGAGGCCAGCGAGCACTGCCGCTTGCGCGGGTCGTGCCACAGCTTGCGGCGCTCGACGAACAGCCGGGTCACCCAGACCGGCAGCTGATGCGACACGCACACGGCCTCATGGCCGCGGGCTGCGTCGCGGGCCGCGTTCAGCGCGCCGAGCATCCGCACGACCTGCTCGATGTACGGCTCCCCCCACGACGGGCGGAAGGGGTTGCGCAGGTGCTTCCAGTACTCCGGCTTGCGCAACGACCCGTCGCCCACCCCGAAGGTCTTGCCTTCGAAGATGTTCTCCGCCTCAAGCAGGCGCGGGTCGGTGGCCAGCGACAGACCGTGCCGCCCGGCGATCGGCGTGGCGGTCTCCTGGGCACGCTCCAGCGGCGAGGCCACCACGTGGGTGATGTCCCGCGACGCGAGGTGGTCGGCGACCCGCTCAGCCATCTTCACGCCGAGTTCGGACAGGTTGTAGCCCGGGAGCCGTCCGTACAGCACGCCTTCGGGGTTGTGCACCTCGCCGTGTCGCATGAGGTGGACGACGGTGACGTCACTCATGGATCAGTTCTCCTGAGCTGTAGCTGCGGCGCGGGCCGCGGCGGGGAGGGCATCGATGATCTTGTTGACCGCGATGTCGTCGTGCGCGGCCGAGACGAACCACGCCTCGAACGCACTCGGCGGAAGGTACACCCCAGCGTTGAGCATGGAGTGGAAGAAGGGCCCGTAGCGGAAGGATTCGGCCGCTTTGGCCTGCTCGTAGTCCCGTACGGCCGAATCGGTGAAGAAGATCGAGAACATCGTCCCGGCCGTGGAGACGGTGTGCGCGACGCCTTCCTTCGCCAACGCGGCGGACGCTTCCGTACGGATGGTCCGCGACACGTGGTCGAGCCGGGTGTAGACGTCGGGGGTGCAGTTGCGCAGCGTGGCCAGTCCGGCGGCGGTCGCCACCGGGTTACCGGACAGCGTGCCGGCCTGGTAGACGGGCCCGACGGGGGCGAGGTGCGCCATCACGTCGGCCCGGCCGCCGAAGGCCGCCGCCGGGAAGCCACCGCCCATGACCTTGCCGAACGTCATGAGGTCGGGGACGACACCGTCGATGCCGAACCAGCCGGTCTGCGACGCCCGGAAACCGGTCATCACCTCGTCGGAGACGAACAGCGCCCCGTTGGCGTGGCACAGGTCCTTCAGGCCCTGGTTGAAACCGGGCTCCGGGGTGACCACGCCCATGTTGCCGGACGCCGCCTCGGTGATCACACAGGCGATCTCGGAGCCGTGCGCGGCGAACGCGGCCCGGACCGCGGCCAGGTCGTTGTACGGGAGGACGATCGTGTCGGCCGCCGACGCGCCGGTGACACCGGGTGTGTCCGGCAACGCGAAGGTCGCCAGACCGGAACCGGCGGCGGCGAGCAGCGCGTCCACATGACCGTGGTAGCACCCGGCGAACTTGATGATCTTCGAACGTCCCGTGAAGCCCCGGGCCAGCCGGATCGCCGACATGGTCGCTTCCGTGCCGGACGACACCAGACGGACCTGCTCGACCGCGTCGATCCGCGAAACGATCTCCTCGGCCAGTTCCACCTCCCCGACCCCGGGCGTGCCGAACGATGTGCCGCGGGTCACAGCGGCCTGCACGGCCTCGATCACCGCCGGGTGCGCGTGCCCCAGGATCATCGGACCCCACGAGCACACCAGGTCCACATATTCACGCCCGTCGGCGTCGGTCAGGTACGGCCCGTTGCCGGACACCATGAAACGCGGCGTGCCGCCGACCGCGCGGAACGCACGGACCGGCGAGTTCACGCCACCGGGCGTGACTGCCTGGGCACGCTCGAACAAGGCCTCGGACGCCGGGGCCTCCGCCGGATACGGACGCTGGGGAAAACTGTTGTCGGAGCTCACCCCGCCATGCTCTCAGAGCCCGCCGGGGAACTCCCGCCGGACAGGTCGACGGCTCCGCGTGCTACGGCGGACGGCCGGCGCTCGGTATGATCTGGCGACCCGGAAATACGCCTATGGGACAGATGCGCGTGTCCCGCCGCTGCCGAAACGCGTGTTTCGGCGCTCCGGGTCCGGGACGATGACCGGAGCGGTCCGGACAGAACGGACGAACCGGCCAGGGCATGACCCGGGCCCTTGTATGCGGAGTCCGGGTGCGGCGGCGACGATTCGGGGTGTACGCGCGGTGGCGACGACACGACCTGAGCGCACACTGCGCACGGTCACCCGTAAGCCTGCGCACCGAAAACCCCAACTTTCCACGCCGGCCGTCCGATTCGCCGGAATAAGACCGGACCGCCGGTCTTGACCCGCCCGTAACCTGAGACGATCTGTACCGGACCGTCGGACTCCCCTTCCGGCATCCCTCCGACGTTCCTCCGACATACATCCGACACGGAGTCAGGTGCCCGCCCTCGGCCCCCGTTCCGGATCGGACAGCTCCGCCGAAAAGCTTGCCCACCACCGCGGACCGCAGTGCACTGCCCCGCCATCAGATCGCGAAGGGAGGTGGCCTCGTGGGTGTGACGTACGAGTACTTCGGCGCGCCGGACCGCGCGACCGCAGCACGCGTACCTACCCTGCTCGACCCGACTCCACTCGACCAGGGCGTATTCGATCAGGCCGGGTTCGATCAGGCCGGCTTCAGCCAAGACCTGCGCGAGAGCCCGGAGCGACCCTCCAACTCGTACATCTCCAAGGTCAAGCCGGAGACGGTCAGCATGATGATCCTGTCCCTGCTCGGGGACACTCCGAAGGAACAGCAGCCCCCGCTCGAACTGATCATTCTGCACCCCACGCACGCCGTGGTGCAGTTGCCGCCCAACCTCCTCAAGGTCCTGCGCGACGCGACCGAGGAGGAACTGGGCGCCGCCGCGTTCATCTGGTCCACGGTCCCCGACCGGCGGGTCCCCCGGGACGCCTACCTGCTCTACCGGATGCTGCACGACTGGACCCTCTTCGCCCGCGAACTGCACAACGCGGGGCACCAGCTGTTCTGCCTGATGCATTCCTGAAGCACGGAAACCAGGGAAGCACCGCCCTTCGCAGTTTTGACCACGCAGTTTTGACCACGCAGTTTTGACCACGCAGTTTTGACCACACGGTTTTGACTCTTGCAGTTTTAACCCATGCGGTTTAACGTCCCCGCCATGGGACGACCGCCGGGTGACGCCCGGCTGCGCATGATCGAGGCGGCGGAGCACCTGTTCGCCGAACGCGGCGTCCACGGCGTCTCGTTGCGCGAGATCGGCACACAGGCGGGCCAGCGCAACACCGCCGCCGCGCGCTACCACTTCGGCAGCAAGGAAGCCCTGGTGGACGCGGTGTTCGAGCACCGCATGACGCCCGTCAACGCGCACCGGACCCGATTGCTGGCCTGGTTCGACGAGGCCGGCCGGGGCCACGAACCCCGCGCGCTCGTCGAGGCGTTCCTCCTCCCCCTGGCCCAGACCCTGGGCACCCGCGACGAACCGTCGTGGTACCTGCGGTTCTGCGTGCACGCCGGCTTCCTGGCGGACACCGCGCCCACCGACCTCGCCCGCCAGGAGTGGACCCGCGGCCTCTACACCGTCCGCGAACGACTGACCGCGCAGCTGACGCATCTTCCGCCGCCGCTGCGGGCCGAGCGTTTCCTCCTGCTGTCCGGCTACCTCGGCCACGCGCTGGCCGACCGCGAGATGTTCCTGCAGTACGGCACCACTCCCGAACCCAGCGACCGCCGGTCGTTCCTGTCGACGCTGACGGACACCGCGGTCGCCCTCGTCCTGGCACCGGTGGGGCAACCGGTGTGATCCAGTGGCGGCTCATCGCGGTCAGGCCGGGATCAGCGGCCACTGGATCAAAATCCTCGTACACCCCTAGGAGGTCCACCGTGACCGGCACCACGCAACAGACCGCGACAGACCTCGATGTCCGCCCGATGGCCGGGCTCATCGGCGCCGAGATCCTCGGCGTGGACCTCAGCAAGCCGCTCGGCGACGACGTCGTGGCGGCGATCCGGGCCGCCTGGCTCACGTGGAAGGTCGTCTTCTTCCGCGACCAGGACATCACGCAGGCCCAGCACCAGGCGTTCGCGCGACAGTTCGGCGCGCCCGTCCCCGGACACCCCACGCTGCCCGCGCAGTTCCCGGACTTCCCGGAGATCCTGCTGCTCGACACAAAGCAGATGGGTGGTGACGGGATGGGCGGGATGGGCGGTGGGGCCCAGGTCGAGAGCCGCTGGCACACCGACGTCACGTTCATACCCGAACCGCCGGCCGGCTCGATCCTGCGCGGGGTGGTCGTCCCCGGGTACGGCGGCGACACGCAGTGGCTCAACCTGGCCGCCGCGTACGCGGAACTCTCCCAGCCGATCAGGGACATGATCGACGGGCTGACCGCCGTGCACCACAACGTCCTGCCGATGAAACGCGGCGAACTGCCCGGCGGGCTCGCGAAGATCTTCCTCGGCGACGGGCTGCGCGCGGTCCACCCGGTGGTGCGGGTGCACCCGGAGACCGGCGAGAAGGCCATCTTCGTGAACCCGCTGTTCACGAGCCACATCCTGGAGCTGACCCGCAACGAGGGCCGCCGGATCCTGGAGATGCTGTACGAGCACATGACGGATGAGAAGTTCACCGTACGGCTGCGCTGGCAGCCCGGCACGATCGCCTTCTGGGACAACCGCGCCACCGCGCACATCGTCCCCACGGACCTCCCCGCAGGCGTGCACCGCTCGATGCAGCGCATCACCATCACGGGCGACACGCCCGTGGGCGCGACGGGTTTCACCTCGCACGTGCTCACCAACAGCTGAGGCGACCGGCACGCGGTTGAAAGAGTTCCAGGGCCTCCCGGCCCTGGAACCCTCAAAATCGTTATGGCGTACGGGACTTCCCCTACACAATCAGGCGACAGCCCCGCGCGCCGTCAGCTGTTTCACCCACACATACGCAGGCACCCGCCACACCGGCACGATGCGCTGAGCAGGCGTGGGCTCCAGGCGGAACAAGTACCGAAGTCGCCAGCGGACAACCGTACTGTCGCGGGCTCTGCGGTGGAACTGAAGCTCCTGGTCGTCATTCCGCGGTCACTCCCCGCAACCCACCCGCGCCGAACACCGGTTCCAGGAACGCCCGGAAGTCCGGTCCGCGGCGCAGGCTGTGCCCACCGTCCGCGTTGACGACCTGGCCGGTGATCCAGGTGGACTCGGGGCCGAGCAGGAATGCCGCGAGCGCGGCGATGTCCTCGACCTCACCGGGGCGGCCGATCGGCGTGCAGGCCATGTAGTCGTCGAAGACCGGGCCCGGCTGGGTGATCGCGTCGACCAGTTCGGTCTTCACCAGGCCCGGCCGGATGCCGTTGACCCGCACCTGCGACGGGCCGAGCTCGTCGGCGGCCAGCTGAACAAGCTGGTCCACTGCGGCTTTTGACGGACCGTACGCCCCGAACCAGCGGTGTGTGTTGGACGCCGCGATCGACGAGATCGCCAGGAACGAACCGCCGCCGTTGCGCACCATGTGCCGCGCGGAGTGCTTGAGCGCCAGCATCGTGCCGGTGAGGTTCAGCTCGACGGTGTCCCGCCACTTCTGCGCGTCCATCTGCGTGATGGGGCCCATCGTGGAGTTGCCGCCGGCCGAGGCGACGACGGCCCGCAGCGGGGCGATGTCCTGTGCCTGCTGGACCGCGGCGGCCAACTGGTCCTCATCGGTGGTGTCACACGCGACGTAGGCGACACGTGTCCCCTGGGCCACCTTTTCAATCTCGGCGACGGCCTTCTTCAGCCGTTCCTCGCTACGCCCCGCGATGACGACATGCGCGCCTTCGGACGCCAGCCGTATCGCGCAGCCCAGGCCGATGCCACTGCCGCCGCCGGTGATGAACGCCGAGGCGTTGTCGAACTTCTTGATACGAGTCTGAATCCCGGTCACTTCTGCGCTCCTGAAGGGTTGTACACAGCGCCGTCGGCGGGCCACAGCGGCTGGTCGACGGTGAACCCGAGGTCCCCGTCCCAACTGTTGCGCGCGGCCACCTCGTGCGCGTTGATCCGCGGGGCGACGCCCCACTTGCCGGTCGGGTAGCCCATCGAGACGCAGCAGGACATGTTCCAGTGCTGGTCCTTCGGCACGCCGAGGATCTCCAGGACCTCTTCCTTGCCCCAGATGCCCAGGACCGCGGTGATCGCACTGCCGACGCCCTCAGCGCGGGCGGCGAGCTGCGCGGACCACACCGACGGGAAGATCGAGCCGCCGGACGGGTCACCTTGGATGAACCCGAACAGGAACAACGGCACCTGCTCGAAGTTGTCCGCCAGCCACTGCGACGACTTCTGCACGGCACGGAACTGCTTCGAGTCAGCCGACTCGGGATCGGCCTCGGCCGCCGCCACCTTCGGCGCGTACACCGTCTTCCAGAGCGTGTCGATCGCGGTCCGGTAGATCGGCCCGATCCGCGCCTTCACCTCGACCGAGTCGACCAGCAGGAAACGCCAGTTCTGCGCATTGCCACCGCTGGGCGCGCGAACCGCGGCATCCAGGATGCGGGCCTGGACATCGTACGGAACCGGATCCGGCTTGACCCTGCGCATGGCACGGGTGGTGTAGAGGGCCTCATTGATATCCATGCGGAACTCCTGGTGTTTCAGCGGATGTTCGGACTTGACCGAAATTCAGACGACCGCGCCGGATGCACGCAGCCCGGCGACGGTCGCCGCGGACAACCCCCACGCGGCCAGCGCCGCGTCCGTGTCCCCGCCGTCGCCGGCGGGGCCGGGGTTGACCGGGCGGCTCGGGACCGCTGCGGCGGTGCGGCTGAACCGCGGCCCCGGCGCCGGTTCCGGGATGCCGTCCACGACGTGGAACGTCCCGCGCTCGATGTGGTGCGGATGCTCGTGGGCTTCAACCGGCGTCAGCACCGGCGCGAAGCACGCGTCGTCACCTTCGAGCAGATCACACCATTCCCGGCGGGATTTCGTCCGGAAGATCCCGCCCAGCCTGGCCTTCATCCGCGGCCACCGGTCCTGGGTGTACTGCTTGGCGAAGTCCGGGTCGTCGGCCAGCCCCATCAGCTCCAGGAACCGTGCGAAGAAGTGCGGTTCGATCGCGCCGACGGCGACGTACTTCGCATCAGCCGTCTCGTACACGTCGTAGAACGGCGCACCGGAGTCGAGCATGTTGGTACCGCGCGGACCGAGCCCGCCGCCGGCCGCCATCGTGAACCAGACCGACCCGATGTTGGCCGCGCCGTCGATCATCGCGGCGTCCACGACCTGGCCCTCGCCGCTGCGCGCGGACTCCAGGAGCGCGCAGACGATCCCGTACGCGAGGAACATCCCACCGCCGCCGAAGTCGGCGACGAGGTTCAGCGGGACGGTCGGCGGCTGTCCGGCCCGGCCGATCGGCTCCAGCATCCCGGACAGCGCCAGGTAGTCGATGTCGTGCCCGACGGTCCTGGCGAGCGGGCCGGTCTGCCCCCACCCGGTGAGCCGCCCGAAGACGAGTTTCGGATTGCGCTCCAGACACACATCAGGACCCAACCCCAGCCGCTCCATCACACCGGGCCGGAACGGCTCGATCAACGCATCGGCCTTCCCGATGAGGTCGAGCGCGGCCGACACACCGTCAGGGTGCTTCAGATCCACGGCGATCGACCGCTTCCCCCGGTTCATCGGATTGCGCGGCGGCCCGTCGAACCCCTTGCGCGCGGCGTCCGCGCGGTCGATCCGCAGGACCTCCGCGCCCATGTCGGCGAGCAGCATCCCGCAGTACGGCCCGGGACCGAGGCCGACGAACTCGACGACCCGCACCCCGGTCAGTGGTCCGCCGGACTTCGCCATGCTGCCTCCAGAGCCGTACCCGATAACTGACGAGACGTCAGACTAGACTTCAGTCTCATCGGGAGACAAGATCTCTCCATGGCACAGTCCAACACCACCATCACCCTGACCCGAGCGCTCAGCCCCGACCAGCAGGCCAGGCGCGAGCGCCTGGTGCAGTCCGCCTGCGACCTGGCCATCGAGGGCGGTTACGCAGCGGTCACCATGCATGACGTGGCGGACCGCGCACAGGTGTCCCGGGCGACTGTCTACCGGTACTTCACCTCAAAAAACCACCTGCTCAGCGAGGTCTCGGCACTCTGGATCGGCCGCGCCCTGGCAGACCTGACGAGCCGTGAACTCCCGGAAGGACCGGCCGAGCGGCTCAGCACGATGCTGTGCCTGCTGGTCGAGCTGAGCGCGGAGTACCCCCTGCTCGCCGAAGCCGTAGTCCAGGCCGCGACCAGCGCGGACCCCTCGGCGGAGGTCTCCCACGGCACCTTCCAGAGCAGCATCAAACGGATCACCGCGCTCGCCTTCGAAGGCACCGACCTCACGGATGAATTCCGCACCGACGTCGACACCGTCCTCGGCCACGTTCTGCTGTCAGGCCTGGTCTCGTTGACCTGCCGGGGCCGCAGCAGCGCCGAGGTCCAGGAAGTGATGCGCACCGCTGTGCGGCTCATCGCGAATTTTTCCTGACGCGGCGGAGCTTTCCTGACCCAGCAGACTTTTCCTGACCCAGCAGACTTTTCCTGACCCAGCAGACTTTTCCTGACCTTCCATCAGACACGTGACACCCCACCAGGAGGCGCCATGGGCACCACGCCCGCACGTGAGATACACCTGCTCGACCGTGAGTGGTACGCGGGTGACCCGTACGCCGACTACGCCTGGCTGCGCGCCGAGGCCCCGGTGTACTACAGCGAGCAGGCCAAGGTCTGGGGCCTGACCACCCACGAGGACGTCTCGTGGGCCGAGCGGCACCCCGAACTGCTCTCCTCCGCCAAGGGCTCCCGCCCCTACGTCGGCCCGCAGCCGTCGATGATCGACGCCGACGACCCGGTGCACTACCGCCGCCGCAAGCTCGTCTCCAAGGGCTTCACCCCGCGCCGCATCTCCGGCATGGAGGACCACGTCCGCGGCATCGTGACCACGCTCATCGACAAGATGACCGACGGCAAGAACGAAGCCGACCTGGTCAAGGAGTTCTCCGCAGTACTCCCGATGACCCTCATCGGCGAACTCCTGGGCATCAAGCACGGCGACCACGGCAAGCTCCAGCACTGGGCCGACGTGATGGTCATGCTCTCCGACGGCGGCGAGTTCAGCCACCTGGCCGGAGAGGCGTTCAACGAATACCTCACCTACACCCTGAACGTCATCGAGGAACGCCGCGGCCAGGCACCCGAGGACCTCATCGGCACGCTGGTGAACGCCGAAGTCGACGGCGAGAAGCTCACCACCGAGGAACTCGTCGGCGAATCCCTGCTGTTGCTCGTCGGCGGCAACGAGACCACCCGCAACGTGATTTCGGGCGGCCTCAACGCGCTCCTGCGCAACCCCGACCAGCTCACCAGGTTGCGTGACGACCCGTCACTGATCCCGACGGCCGTCGAGGAGTGCCTGCGCTGGGTCTCCCCCGTGGTCAACATGGCCCGCCACACCACCGAGGACATCACGCTGCACGGCGTGACAATCCCCGCCGGCGAGACCGTGATGATGCTGTACGGAGCCGCGAACCGCGACGCCGACGTGTTCGAAGACCCGGAAACCTTCAACGCGTTCCGTACGGCGAACCCACACATCGCCTTCGGCTCGGGCCCGCACTTCTGCCTGGGGTCTTCACTGGCCCGGCTGGAGATCCGGGTGGCGCTTGAGGAGATCCTGGGCCGACTGCCCGCGCTGCGTCTCGCGTCCGACGAGCCGCTGGCGCACACTCCGTCGTCGTTCATCCGGGGGATCGCGTCGATGCCGGTGGCGTTCTGAGCGACCCCGCGCCCGTCGGTTGCTTCGGCAATCCCCCCATGGACGCACCAGGCTGCAACGTCTGACGGTTGATCTGCGTCGCCGGTCGGGTACCCCCGTATCCTCAGCCACGTCTGACCAGCCACCCGGAGGTACGGCACCATGAAACCGCTCGGAACGGACGACCCGCGTCAGATCGGCGCCTACCGGATCCTGCGGGTCCTGGGCGCCGGCGGGATGGGACGCGTCTATCTGGGCCGCTCACCCGGCGGCCGGGTGGTGGCGGTCAAGGTCGTCCGTCCCGAACTCGCCGACGACCCCGGCTTCCGGACGCGCTTCCGCCGCGAGGTCGACGCCGCGCGGCGGGTCGGCGGCGCGTGGACCGCACCCGTACTCGACGCCGACACCGAGGCGGAGACGCCGTGGCTGGTGACCGGTTACGTCCCTGGGCCTTCGCTGTACGAGGCGGTTGAATCGCGCGGCCCCCTGCCGGAGCTTTCCGTACGGACTCTCGGCGCCGGACTGGCCGAGGCCCTGACGGCCATTCACGCGGTGGATCTCATCCACCGCGACCTCAAGCCGTCGAACGTGCTGCTCTCCCTGGACGGCCCGAAGGTCATCGACTTCGGCATCTCCAAGGCCTTGGACGCGTCAGTCCTCACCCGTACGGGATTCACCGTCGGCTCCCCCGGCTTCATGTCGCCGGAGCAGATCGACGGGGCGCGGGTCACCGGGGCGTCGGACGTCTTCTCGCTCGGTTCCGTGCTGGTCTTCGCGTCAACCGGCATCGGCCCGTTCGGCGAAGGCAGCGGCCAGGCCCTGATGTTCCGGATCGTGGCACAGGAACCGCAACTCGGCGACGTACCGGCGTCGTTGCGCGATGTCGTGGCCGCGTGTCTGCGGAAGTCGGTGACCGACCGACCCACTCCCGCCGAAGTTCTGTCCGCGCTCGCTCCCGAAGGCACCCTCGGCGCGATCAGTACCGCCGACGCACTGTCCGGGAGCTGGCTGCCGCCGGACCTGAACAACTCGCTTTCACGGCGGGCGGTTTCGCTCCTGGAGATGGAGCACCCGCAGGAGCCGCAGCACGGGTCCGTGGAGCCGACCGAACAGGGGAACGCCGGCGGATACAACTACGGTTACGGCCCGGGGCGCGGTGCTGACGCGATGGAACTTGCGGCACTGCCACCGGTGCCCACCTTCCCGCCCGGCCCACCGCCGTCGGATTCGCCTTCTGAGCAGATCCGCCGCCGGGGCTGGCGGACTCCGTGGCCCTACGTCGCCGCAGTAGCTGTCGCGGCGGTGATCGCCGGGGTGATCGTGGTGCTCAATATGGGGGGCGACGACAAGAAGAAGAACTCCGCAGGCAGTGCCAGTGCCGCGTCCACCATCACGTCAGCTCCGGGTACGAGGCCGGCGACGAACACAGCCGCGCCGCCTGCCGCAGCGGGGATGCCGACCGGCAAGAGCCCGGTGCCGGACAACTACAAGGGCACCTGGACCGGCGAAAGCACTTCCGGAGCGGGCTTCAAAGCAGCTGTGACCGTCACCTTGAAGGTGGGTGGCAGTGGCACTGTCGTCGGGAAATCTTCTTCGACCACCGACGTCCTGGGCACAAAGGTGACCTGCTCCGGCGACATGAAACTGGCCGCCGCCGGCCCGGAAGGCGTCCTGGTCGACGACGTCCCGGGATCCGGCGAAGCCCCGACCATCCTCGGCATGCCGGCCTGTACTTCCGGCGGCCAGATCCTGTTGACCCTCCAGCCGAACGGCACGATGACCTACCAGGCCAAGGCGGCGGGGGCGGGCGACCCGAAGGCGACGCTGACGAAGTCGTCCAGCCAAGGTTGAGGTTCTGCGGCTTTTCGGCTCGTATTAGATCTCCAAGAAAATCATGGAGAAATACCCGTAACCACTCTTCCGGCGGTCTCGTTGAGCCATTCGAGGAGGTTGCGGCGGCCTGCCGACTCCCCTCACGAAAACGCCACGAGCAGGTAGTATGGCCGTAATACAGCTCTACGAGGAGGTCGACGTGGGAAAGCTTTCGATCAGCGTTCCGACTGGAGTCGAGCTTGACTTTCGCCGACGCGCTGAAGCCGAAGGAATCACCATCTCGGCCGTGATCGTCGAGATGCACGAGCGGGACCTAGGCCGCACGGAAGGCCTGCGCGCCGCTGCAGAGCTTGTCGCAGAGGCCGAAGAGCTACACGGTCCAATTAGTGACGCTGAGAAAGTCGCGATCGATGCGGAGATCGAAGCCGACATGGCGCGGATCCGGGCTTTCCACGCCTCTCGACGGGCTCGGGGGGAATGCACTTGACCGAGTCCATCGTCTACGACGCCGGCGCTCTGATCGCTGCCCAGCGTCGCGACTTCCGGTTCAGCCTCAAGCATGAGACGTTCCTGGCTGACAATTCCAAAATTCTCGTGCCGATCCCTGTCTACGTGCAGGTCTTTCGGGGGTGACGACCGTCAGCACGGGCTGCACAAGCTGATGAAGGGTGCGAAACTTCATCCCGCAGATGCTGTGATTGCCCGCCGCGCCGGTCGAGGGCTCAAGATCACAGGCACAAGCGATGCAGTAGACGCACTGGTTGCAGCGACTGCGGTCACCTTGGCGGCAACTGTCGTAACCAGCGACCCGAATGACATCAGCACACTGCTCGACGCGATCGCCGAGGAATTCAAGTTACCTCGGCCACCGCTTATCCGGGTTTGACAGCAGCAACGGAGAGTGGGCCTTGGTCAGGCCCACCCTCCGTACGTTTCAGCCCTTGACCGTGATCAATGGCCTGAGGTGCGTCACCACCTCGACCAGATCCTCCTGCTGGCGCATGACCTGCTTGATGTTCTTGTACGCGCCAGGGATCTCATCCACGACACCCCGGTCCTTGCGGCACTCGACGCCCTTGGTCTGCTCGATCAGGTCGTCCACTGTGAACTGCCGCTTCGCCGCGCCACGGCTCATCTTGCGGCCGGCACCGTGGGACGCGGAGTTGAAGGAGTCCAGGTTGCCGAGCCCCCGGACGATGAACGAACCGGCGGCCATGGAAGCGGGAATGATCCCCATCTCCCCGGAACCGGCCCGGATCGCGCCCTTACGGGTCACCAGTAGATCGACTCCGTCGTAGGTCTCTTCGCTGACGTAGTTATGGTGGCAGGAGATCCGCTGGTCGAAAGTGACCTTCTTCTTACGGAAGTTGGTCCGGATCACCTTCTCGTACAGGGCGAGCATGATGTCGCGGTTGAACCGCGCGTACTCCTGCGCCCAGTAGAGATCACGACGGTAGGCCTCCATCTGCGGAGTGTCCGCGATGAACACCGCCAGGTCGCGGTCTACCAAACCCCTGTTGTGCGACAGCGACTGGGCGACACCGATGTGGTGCTCAGCCAGTTCCTTGCCGATGTTCCGCGAGCCGGAGTGCAGCTCAAGCCAGATCCGGCCCTCGCTGTCACTGTCCAAAGCCAGGTAGTGATTTCCTCCGCCGAGGCTGCCCAGCTGAACCGCGGCCCGGTCCCGGCGCCAGTGAACCTCAGAAGCGAGAGTGTCGAACCGCTTCCACAGGTCATCCCACCCAGCCGTGGCAAAGCCATGGAAGTCGTGTGCGTCCACAGCCTCCTTGCGCGTCTGGAACCCGACCGGGATCGCCTCTTCGATCTTCGACCGCAGGTACGCTAGATCATCCGGCAAGTCGTTGACGGTCATCGAGGTACGGACCGCCGAAACGCCGCACCCGATGTCCACCCCCACCGCCGCCGGACACACCGCGTCCTTCATCGCGATGACCGAACCGACAGTCGCGCCACGGCCGAAATGCACATCCGGCATCACCGCCAGACCGTGCAGCCACGGCAGCGTGGTGATGTTGCGCAACTGGTCCATCGCCTGGCTTTCGACGGAGTTCGGGTCGGCCCACATCCGGATCGGGACGCGTGCGCCGGGTACCTCGGTGTAAGACATGGGTTTGATCAACCTCCGGAAGAATTCCAGCGCGCGCGGGAAATCCGTACGCCGGATAAATCAACGATGCAGGGGAAGGGCCGTCCCGGCCCGCGATCTTCAGCGGTGCCAGGCCGTGCGCCCGGAACTGCTTCCTATAGACGCGGCCGGGACGGCCCTCCGGCGCGGACACCCGGTCAGGAAACAAGGTGTGCCGCGCAAGAGAGGAGCGGACGGGGTTACTACACGCGAGTTGCCGCGCGACACCTGACGGGGCGTCGGGCATATCGGTGGAACCGCACGGTCCACTCCTCTCCGATTGGGAACGCCGGGGCCACTGTGCAGCCGCAGAGTGGGCCGGCAGGTGTAGGTGAACGTCTGATGTCCCTATGAAGCCACTTCGAGTGCCGTAGGCGCAAAGGATTTTCCACACTGAAGTCAGGAGTGATCAAGTCGGCAAGTCCAGGGGAATGCCTGATGACACCAGGTATCGATACGCGTAGATTTTCCTAGATGGTGGCTGTGGGGATGTCAGCGTCGTTTGTCTTCATCTGTGCTGTGATTCTGGGCAGACTGGTGCTCCGAGTCGGCTCCCGGTCGCGCCGGGCCCCCGACATACCGGCGCAGGAACGGCGCGGCAGTCTCAGCCGCACACACGTCCGGGACTTCGACGGGGACGGGCCGCTGCACCGGCGGGACCTGCGGGCGCGGCGGCGGTAGCCGGGAAGTCCCGGGCCGAAAGCCTCAGACGAAGACGACGGTACGGATTCCGTTGCGCAGCACGCGGTGCTCGCTATGCCATTTGACGGCCCGGGACAGTGCCTGGCACTCGACGTCGCGGCCGACTGCGACAAGCTGGGCGGGTGTCATGGAGTGGTCCACCCGTTCGACTTCCTGCTCGATGATCGGGCCTTCGTCGAGCACCGCGGTGACGTAGTGCGCGGTGGCGCCGATGAGCTTGACGCCGCGGATGTGCGCCTGGTGGTAGGGCTTGGCGCCCTTGAAGCTCGGCAGGAACGAGTGGTGGATGTTGATGGCCCGGCCTTCGAGCTGCTGGCAGAGGTTGTCGGAGAGCACCTGCATGTAGCGGGCGAGGACGACCAGTTCGACGTTGTAGTCGGCGACGAGTTCCAGCAGTTCGGCTTCGGCGGCGGGTTTGGTGTCCGCGGTGACCGGGATGTGGTGGAAGGGCACGTCGTAGGAGCCGGCGAGTTCTTCGAAGTCGCGGTGGTTCGAGACGACGGCGGAGATTTCGACGGGCAGTGCGCCGATACTGCTGCGGAACAGCAGGTCGTTGAGGCAGTGCCCGAATTTGCTGACCAGGATGATGACGCGCATGCGGGCGTCGGCGTCGTGGATGGCCCAGTCCATGCGGAACGACTGGCCGACTGCGGCGAAACCGGCGTTCAGGGCGTCGAGGCTGACCTGTTCTTCGGCGGAGAAGTGCACACGCATGAAGAACAGGCCGGTGTCGCGGTCACCGAACTGCTGGCTGTCGACGATGTTGCAGCCGGTCATCATGAGGAAGTTGGCGACCGCGTGGACGATGCCGCGCTTGTCCGGGCAGGACAGGGTGAGGACGTACTGGCCGTCTCCGACGGTGCCGGCGGCTGTTCCTGCGGGGGCGGTCATGGCACAACTCCTGGATCCGGTGGGTGCCAGGAATCGTACGGCTTTCCGCCCTGGTCTTGCGTTCAGCGTCCGCCGGTGCGTATGCGCAGCACGTCGAGGGAGTCGGGCATGCGGTCCGGTTCGTCGGCGTCGCCGTCGGCGAGGGCCAGGTGGGCGGCCCGGCCGGTGGCGAGGACCTGGGGCCAGCGGGGGTGGTTGACGTAGGCGGGGGCGGGTGCGTCCTCGCCGATTTCGTGGAGGACGGCGAGGACCTCGACGACGAGGGCGTCGACGGTGAGGGCTTCGGCTTCGTCGGCGAATACGCAGTCGATGTAGCGGGTGGCGGACCAGCGGTCGAGCCAGGTGTCGCCGACGAGGCGGTAGACGGCGTCGGTGACGGTGCCGTATTCGGCTCGGCCGGCCAGCCAGACTTCCTGCTGGAAGGTGGGGTCGCCGAACATGTGCACGGCGGAGCGGACGGTGGCCCGCCACCGCCACCACGGAACGGTGTGGACGCGCATTCGTGCCATGGTCCGGGCACCTCTGCCTTCGCTGCATCGTGCGGAGACGTCCCAGGCCACCGCGGTTTTCGACCTGGGGTCCGGGGGGTGGCCCCCCGGGCAGACACAGCATGCCTCAGCGGGGCGGCTGCGGGACAGGCGGGGGCTGGCGGTCCGGTGGAAAGGACTACGGCTCCACTGCCAGTCGGTAGCCGCGTTTGGTGACGGTTCGGATGAGTCCGGCGTACGGGCCGAGGGCTGTGCGGAGGCGGGCGACGGCGTGTTCGTCGGCTTGGGCTCCGGCCCAGACCTTTTTGAGGAGTTCCGCGCGGGAGAGGACCCAGCCGGGTTCTTCGGCGGTGTCCAGGAGGGCTGTGCTGGCCGGTGCGGTGGTGAAGGTCAGGGCGTGCAGGTCACGTCGTACGGTCTGCTCGACGAGTCTGCGGACCGCTGCCGGGTCCTGCGGAGGGCCCCAGCGGTAGACCGGGACCCCGATGACGTCCGCGCCGCGGTCGCGGCGGGTCTGGGTGAAGTCTTCGAGGGGGGCGCCGTGCTCCTGGACGGCGATGCGTCGGCCGCGCCGTTAGCCATGTCTGTGAGCGTGGCCGACGGGTGTTTCGGCCAGGTTGCGCACCGGTCACGCCGGAGTAAGCCCTGGAAGGCGCGGGCCCGGCCGGGGCGTCGGGGTGTCCGACGGCCCGGCCGGGCCCGCGCTCACGTGTGGGAAATCCGTACGCCGTCGGTAACAAGCCGGACCCGGGTCAGAGTTCGCTGACCGTCCGGCTCTTGAGGCCGTTGTCCTTGGCTACGGGGTTCCACAGGCCGACGGACTTCTGTTTGGCCGCGGTGGCCTGTCCGCTGGCTTTGTCGCCCTGCTTGCGGTTACCGGTGTTTTCGGCCTTCTTGTCCTTGCATTTTCCGCCCTGGACGTCGGCGCCCCAGGCCGCGTACTGGCGGTCGGCGTCGGCCGAGGCCGACCAGGCTTTGCGCAGAGAGTCGACCAGTTCGGTGCCGTTGGTCAGCTGGTCGACTTTGAGGGTCTTGAGCTGGGTGATCTTCTCGTCGCGGTGGGTGGCCGCTTCGTTGAGGTCCTGGATCGCGGCCGGTACGTTCTCGCACTTGCCGATCTGGGCGACGGCGTTGACGACCTTGTTGCGGGGTCCCGCGGCACTGTCCAGGATGCCGTCCAGTTCCTTGGCCTGCGGGCTGGCTTCGGGTGCGGCCGGGGCCGACGGTGTGCTCTCGGCGCTGCTCTTGGCGGGCGGCGTCGCCGGGGTGGACGGGCTGGTGGTTTTGCTGGTCTGGGCGGCCGGTGTGGTCTTGTCGTCGTCGCTGCCGAACGCGCCGCCGACGAACAGTGCCGCGACGACGCAGATGACCACGGCGACCGCGCCGCCGCCGATGAGCAGGCCCTTGCGGCGGCCGTAGCCGTCGTCACCGTAGTCGTCGTACCGGTCGTCACTGCGGTCGTTGCGGCCGTTATGGTCGCCGCCGTTGTTGCCGTAGCCGTTGTTCTGGCCGTTGTTCTGGCCGTCGTTGTAGCCGTCGTTGTAGCCGCCGCCGAACTGGGGCTGCTGGGGCTGGTTGCCGTACGGCTGCTGTCGCTGGGGTTGCTGCGGAGCGCCGAACTGCTGGGATGTCTGGGTCCTGGGCGCGGCTGCGTCGTCGCGGAACAGGCCTTCCGGGAAGGCCGAGGCGCCCGGCGCGGGCTGCGGGCCCGTGGTCTGCCACTGCGGCCCGGTGGGCGGCGGCGGTGCCGGGTGCGCGGCGGGGGGCTGCTGCCCGAACCCCTGCGGCGGGCCCGGGTGCGCGGCGGGCGGTCCGGCCGGGACCGGCCGGAAGACCTGGGTCGCGGCGTCCTGCATGGACGGCGGCGGACCGGCCTGTTGCGGACCTTGTTGTTGCGGACCGGCCTGTTGCGGACCGGCCTGCTGCGGCACGGGCGGCTGCCCGGGGTAGGGCCCCGCCTGTTGCGGCGGTCCCTGTGGTGCGCCCCACACCGGTCCGGTGCGGGGTATCGGCGGCAGCACCTGGGTGCGGTCGTCAGCCGGCGGCTGCGCTCCCAGAGTGCCGGGCGGCGGTGTCTGTCCGCCTCCGCCGGGTGGGGTGAACTGCGGGCGCGACGGGGCGCCGGGCGGGCCGGTGGGTGGTGGCGGCTGGTACGCGGGCGGGGGTGGGCCGCCGCGTCCGCCGCCGGGCGGGGGGCCGTACGCCTGAGGTGGCGCGTACGGGGGTGGCGCCAGGGGGCCGCGCGGGTCGCCGCCGGGCTGGGTGCCGTCTCCGTACTGCGGCATCAACTCGGTGTGGTCGCGCGGGAGTTCGAGCGGGCCGAAGGGCGATCCCGGCTGTGCGCCGTCCTGCCGTTCTTGGTCCCCCCGTCCCTCCGGTCCCTGCCCGGAGCCTTCGGAGCGGGCCATCGCGCCCACCGTCCTTTCTGCGCCCTTGCCTGCGATCCGGTTGACGCCGGACCACCGCGGCACTGTGGACCGCGGCGGTACGACGCTAACCCAGACGCATTTGGTGGGAACAGCGGTTCGGTTTACGACACGTGGGACGGTTCGGAAAGTTGCTTCAAAAGGGCTTATATACGGTTAAAACAACTTCCTGATTCGAGGCTGATCCGGGATCAGGCACGATCAAACAGGAACAGTCGGGGTCAGGCCGAGAGCGCCTGTTCCGTCCTGGTGTCCTCGTCGCCGCCCCGGACGCGCTCCAGGAAGGCCCGTGCCAGCGGCGAATCCCGGTAGGGGTCCAGCTGTCGCAGGAAGTCCCTGAGGTACTCCGCGCCGCGTGCCGAGTGGAGTCGGCCCACCAGGTCCAGAGCCGTGCCGCCGGCGTCGCACGCGCCGTCGACGTCCCCGGCCTGGAGCCGGGCCGCCGCGACGATCCAGGTGTCCACAGCCCGCCGCCGGACCTTGGTCTCCGGGAGGCCGTCCAGCGCCTGCCGGGCCGAGCGCTCCGCCGCGCGGGACCGGCCCAGATCCCGCCAGCAGTGCGCGAACTCGTCGGCCAGGTAAGCCTCGTCGAAGTGTGCGAGCCAGACGGGTTCCGCACCGGGGCGCACCCGGCCCAGCGCGGTCTCGGCCCGGGACAGTGACCCTTCGCAGGCCCGGGCGTCACCGAGCAGGGCGTGCCCGCGGGCTTCCGCGGCGTGGAAGAGGGCAGTCGCGGCCGGGGTGGCCACGGGCTTGGAGCCTTCGAGTGCGGCACGTGCCAACTGCGTTATCTCCCGCGGGTTGCCCAGGGTTCCGGCGAGGTGGCTCATGCTCGCGGCCAGGACGTAGCCGCCGTACGCACGGTCCCCGCCGGCCTGGGCGAGCCGCAGGGCCTGGATGTAGTAGCGCTGGGCCAGGCCGGCCTGCCCGGTGTCGACGGCCATGTACCCGGCCAGTTCGGTCAGCCGGGCCACCGCGGCGAACAGGGCCCGCCCGGTGGTTTCGGTGTAGGTGCCGCTGAGCAGGCCGGAGACCACACTGCCCAGGTAGTGCACCGCTACGGGGCGGATGTGTCCGGCCCCGAAGCGGTGGTCCAGTTCCGACAGCATGCCGGTCATCGCCAGGATTGCTTCGACGTCCGTCGCCCCGACGCGCGGTCCGCCGATCCGGGCGACTTCGGCGTCCGGCGGGGTGATCAGCCAGTCCCGGCTGGGGGCGACGAGCGCGGCCACCGCGACGGAGGAGTTCAGCAGGAAGTCACGCCGGTTGACGTCGCTGCGCCACAGCTCGGTGACAGTGTCCACGGTGCCGGTGACCGTCGGCGCGAACTGGAGCCCGACGTTGGTGGCCAGGGTGCGCCCGTCGGCCATGCCGATCTCGTCGACGGTCACCGGGCGGCCGAGTTTGCGGCCGATGGCCTCGGCCACCAGGTTCGGCACCGCGCCGCGCGGCTGCTGCCCGCGCAGCCAGCGGGCCACCGAGGTCTTGTCGTAGCGCAGGTCCATCCCCTGCTCGGCCCCGCACATGTTCACCCGACGGGCCAGCCCGGCGTTGGAACAGCCGGCCTCGGCTATCAGGGTGGCGAGCCTCTCGTTCGGTTGCCTGGTGACCAGCGGACGAGCAGCCATCGCAACTCCCTATGCTCGCCGGGGGTCCGGGGGCCCGCGGTGCAAGCCGCCGTGGGTACGTCCCCGGATAGACACAGCGGCACAATTCGGACGGTAGCGAGGCGGCTGGACCTACCGACAGAGGTGGCCGGCGCTGCGCCCCCGGAGCTGCATCCGTGCGCCCCCGGTGCGCCGTCCGGACAGACAGTTGCCCCGTCCCGGTGCGCACACCTGCCCGAGTGCGGGAGTCGGTTGGCAAAGCCGTCCCAACAGGACTGAGCCCGCCCGTAACCAACGACCCCCCAGGTAGTTGTGCAGCGCGTGGAAGAGATCCTCGTACCCCGGCAGACCGTTCGCGTCCCCCTAGCCGAAGCCGCTGTCCGGTATGTGGAGGACCGACACTGGGATGTCCTCCCGGGCACCTCGGTGCAGGACACCGGTGCGGGCAGACGGTGCAGTTGCGGCCATCCCGCCTGCCCCGCCCCCGGCTCGCACCCCGTACACCGTGACTGGCAGGTCCAGTCGGCGAGCACACCCGCCCTGGTCCAGCGTTGGTGGGCGGAGGATCCACACCGGTCGATCCTGCTGCCGACCGGGCGGGCGTTCGACATCATCGACGTGTCCGAGCACGCCGGCTGCCTGGCCCTGGCCCGGATGGAGCGCATGGGCCTGCCGCTCGGCCCGGTGATCGCCACCTCGACCCGGCGGCTGCAGTTCTTCGTGCTGCCCGGCTCCCGGGAGAAGCTGCCGGAGATGCTGCGCCGGACGGGCTGGGGCAACAGCAGCCTCGACCTGACCGTGCGCGGCGAGGGCGACTTCGTGGTCGCGCCGCCGTCCCACATGGGCCTGTTCGGCGCGGCCTCGTGGGCACGGGAGCCCACCGAGGTCAACCGGTGGCTGCCGGAGGCCCGTGAGCTGATCAACCCGATCGCCTACGCGTGCGGGCGGGCCACCGCGGACGTGTAACCGGCGCGGAACACCAGACGGGGCCGGGGAGATCGCGTCTCCCCGGCCCCGTCTGCGCTTCCGTACGCCGTCTTCGTTTCCGGTTTTCGCTTCCCAGGTCCTTCAGCGCGCCGCGACGAACACGTGCGACGCGACTTCGGGCGTCAGCTCGGCGGCTTCGCCGCCGCTGCCCGCCAGGACGCCGCCGGACGACTCGTGCACGCTGATCACCGCGCCCGGCCGGACACCGGCGCGGCGCAGGGTGTACATCAGCTGAGCGTCGACCTGCAGCGGCTCGCCGATGCGGCGGACGACGACGTTCTTGCTCTCGACCCCGGCGACGTCCAGGAGCGTGATCAGGCCGGCTGTTCCCGGGTCTTCGGCGTGGACCTCCTTGTCGAGGTCCGCCAGGCCCGGGATGGGGTTTCCGTACGGGGATTCCTTGGGCCAGTTCAGCAGCTCCAGGAGGCGCCGCTCGACCTGGTCGCTCATGACGTGCTCCCAGCGGCAGGCCTCCGCGTGGACGTCCTCCCAGGGCAGGCCGATGACGTCGACGAGCAGGCATTCGGCCAGGCGGTGCTTGCGCATGACGCGGGTGGCCAGGATGCGGCCCTCATGCGTCAGTTCGAGGTGGCGGTCGCCCTCGACTGTGAGCAGGCCGTCGCGCTCCATGCGGGCCACGGTCTGGCTCACGGTCGGGCCGCTCTGGCGCAGCCGCTCGGCGATCCGGGCGCGGAGAGGGACGACGCCCTCCTCCTCAAGCTCGAAGATCGTTCGCAGGTACATTTCGGTGGTGTCGATGAGCCCAGACACGACGCGCGGCTCCGTTTCCTTGTAAATCAGGTTTCGCCACGACATCGGGCGGACTGCCCTTCGCAGAGGGTGCTGAGCGAAGAGCGGACAGCGACCCGGCATCGCGGGGCAAGGCACAGTAGGCCCTGCTCCAATTCTGACGCACCCGGAGGACAAACGGGGACGACCACCCGATCGGGTGACCGCAATGTGCGTCTCCGTAGTCACGTCCGCCTCATGGTTAACGTTCGGGCATGGCTTCTGCTTCCCGTCCAGGCACAACCCTGCGACCGGGGCCCGTGGCGGGTCCCCGCGTCCTGTGGTTCCGGCGCGACCTGCGGTTGGCGGACCACCCCGCGCTGCACGCCGCAGCGGGCACGGCGGCGGCCGGCACCGGGGAGAGCGCGACGGGGCCGGTGCTGCCGCTCTTTGTCGTGGACCCGGCCCTGTGGGCTCCGGCGGGCCCGGCCAGGCGGGCCTACCTCGTCCGCTCGCTGCGTGCCCTCGACCACGAACTGCGGCAGCGCGGCGGACGTCTGGTCGTCCGGTACGGAGACCCCGTGCGTGAGGTGGCCCGGGTGGTCGGGGAGACCGGTGCGACGGCGGTGCACGTGTCCGCGGACTTCGGTCCCTACGGACGCCGCCGGGACAGCGCGGTGGAAGCGGCCCTGACCGTGCCGTTCGTCCGTACGGGATCGTCTTACGCGGTGGGCCCCGGACAGGTCACGAAGGCGGACGGAAGTCCGTACCAGGTGTTCACGCCGTTCCGGCGGGCGTGGGCGGAGCACGGGTGGCGACGGGCGCTGCCGGAGCCCGGGGACGTCGGCTGGGTCGCCGCTGACAGTGCGGAGCTGCCGGAGGTCTCCACAACCGCAGGTCTTCCCGAAGCCGGGGAACAGGCCGCCTACGCCGCCTGGACCCGGTTCCGCACGGACGGCCTGGCCACGTACGCCGACCGGCGCGACCGCCCCGACCTCGCCGGGACGTCCCGGCTGTCCGTGCATCTGAGGTTCGGCGAGATCCACCCCCGTACGCTCCTGGCCGAAGCGGGCCCCGGAGCCGAGGTCTTCCGCAGTGAGCTGGCGTGGCGGGAGTTCTACGCCGACGTGCTGTGGCACCACCCCGACAGCGCCCGCCGTTATCTGCGACCGCAGTTGGCGTCGATGGAATACGACGGCGGTCCGCGGGCCGACGCCCTCTTCGACGCCTGGGCGGGTGGGCGTACGGGCTTCCCGTTCGTCGACGCAGGCATGCGGCAGCTGCTGGCCGACGGCTGGATGCACAACCGGGTGCGCAT
This sequence comes from Kitasatospora sp. UYEF31, assembly GCF_057291755.1. Lineage (NCBI taxonomy): Bacteria > Bacillati > Actinomycetota > Actinomycetes > Kitasatosporales > Streptomycetaceae > Kitasatospora > Kitasatospora sp. UYEF31. The sequence goes on along the minus strand of NZ_JBXAWK010000001.1, from coordinate 36,646 downwards.
GGTCGTGGCCTCGTTTCTGGTGAAGGACCTGCACCTGGAATGGATGCGGGGCGCGGCGCACTTCATGCGGCACCTGGCCGACGGGGACCTGGCGTCCAACAGTCACGGCTGGCAGTGGACGGCCGGGTGCGGCACCGACGCCGCGCCGTACTTCCGGATCTTCAACCCGGTGGAGCAGGGCCGCCGGTTCGATCCGGACGGCGACTACGTCCGGAAGTACGTGCCGGAGCTGCGTGGTGTCCCGGGGGCCGCGGTCCACCGGCCGTGGGAGCTGCCGGACGGCGTCCCCGACGACTACCCGGCGCCGGTCGTCGACCACGCCGAAGAGCGGCGGATCTCCCTGGCCCGCTACCAAACGGTCCGCGGGCGGTGACAGCCAGGTAATGTGCAGGGCCCGGTGCCGGGATCATCAAGGCGCGGCTTTTGCGGGTAGCGGCCCAGCCGGTGTGGGACCCAGCCGGTGTGGGACCCAGCCGGTGTGGGACCCAGTCAGTCATAAGCACAGTCAGTTCAGAGACACAGTCCGGCGCGGTCTCAGCCGGCCGGCGAAGAATCGGAGCAGGCCATGGGTGAGCTGGGCGCGCGCTACCTGGACGCGGCGATCGCACTGCTCGAACGGCTGCGCGACAAGGAGATGCCCAGCATCGACGTCGCGGCCGACCGCATCGTCGACTGCCTGTCCACCGGCGGCCGGCTGTTCGTCTTCGGCGGCGGCCACTCCGCGCTCGCCGCGCAGGAGGTCGTCTACCGGGCCGGCGGGCTGATCCTGGCCAATCCCCTGCTCGTGCCGGGCAACGACGGTCTGGGCGTCCGCCCTGTCACCCTCAGCAGCGCGCTCGAACGGCTCCCGGAGCTGGCCGCGCCCGTCCTGGACGCCGCAGCCGTACGCCCTGGCGACGCACTCGTGGTGATCTCGCTGTCGGGGCGCAACGGCCTCCCCGTCGAACTCGCCCGTATCGGCCGCGCGCGCGGCCTGTCGGTGATCGGCGTGACCTCCGTCGCGGCGTCCATGGCCGAGCCGCCCCGCCACCCGTCCGGCACCCGCCTGCTCGACAACTGCGATGTCGTCCTGGACACCGCGGTCGCCCCCGGTGACGCTGAGATCGAAGCCGCGGGTGTCCCGCAGAAGATCGGCCCGACCTCGGGGCCGGTCACTTCGGCGCTGATGCAGGCGCTGATGGTGGGCGTCATCGCCCATATGGTCGACCGTGGCATCGAACCGCCGGTCTTCATGTCCTCCAACGTGGAGGGCGGCACCGCGTGGAACGAGCGGCTGCTGGCGGAGAACGGCGACCGGATCTTCTACCTGCGCTGAGGCGGGTGAGCCCGCGGAACGCCGTCGGCGGAATCCACGGTCGCCGACTCAGGCGTAGCGTGTCGTGCAGCCACCCGTGCGCACCCGCCCCGGGTGGTCCCGACACCTCAGGACACCTTAAATGATCTTCATCGTCGTCAAGTTCACCGTCCGCCCCGAGCGGAGCGACGAGTGGCTCACCCTCGCCGAGGGTTTCACCCGGGCCACCCGCGAGGAGCCGGGCAACCTGTTCTTCGAGTGGTCAAAGAGCGTCGATGTCCCGCATCAGTACGTCCTCGTCGAAGCTTTCGCGTCCCCCGAAGCCGGCGAGGCGCACGTCAAGTCGGCCCACTTCCAGCAGGCGATGGTCGACCTGGCCGAGGCCGTCGCCACGACCCCGCAGATCGTCAGCCATGAGGTGCCGGGCGACGGGTGGGGGCTCATGGGAGAGCTCGCCCCGCGTCAGCCGTAGGGTCGGTACGGTTGTCGGCATGTCTGACAACACCCCCAGCGCCGCGCCGTTTGTGCCGCGTGGTGCCGGTATCGAGGAACTGCGGCAGGCCGCGCTCGCGTGTCAGGGCTGTGAGCTGCACGGTCCCGCCTCGCAGACGGTGTTCTCCAAGGGGTTGCCGAGCGCGCGGGTGGTGTTCGTCGGGGAGCAGCCCGGCGATCAGGAGGACCGGCAGGGGTTGCCGTTCGTCGGTCCGGCCGGGCAGTTGTTCGACCGGGCGTTGGCGGCGGCGGGCATCGACCGCCGGGATTCCTACGTCACCAACAGTGTCAAGCACTTCCGGTTCACCCAGAGCAACCCCACCGCGCGCCGCATCCACAAGACGCCGGAGATGGTGCACATCGACGCGTGCAAGCCGTGGCTGCGGGCTGAGTTGGCGGTGCTCGACCCGGAGGTTGTGGTGTGCCTCGGGGCGACGGCCGCGAAGGCGGTCATCGGGCCTGATTTCCGGGTGATGCGGGACCGTGGGCGGCTGATGCCGCGGTATTCGGGGCGGGAGTCTGAGCCCGCTGCGCGGAGTCTGAGCTATCTGATCGGGACCGTGCATCCGTCGGCGGTGCTGCGGGCCGACGATCCGGATGCGGCGTTCGCCGGGCTCGTCAGTGATCTCAAAGTGGTCGCGGGAGCGCTCGGTTAGCAGGGTCGTTTTAGAGTTGCCCCTATGACTGACCCGATAGTTGCCTCGAATCCGTACGCTGACGTCCCGCTGGTCGTCCCGGCCCGGTTCAACGGTCCGGACGGGTCGGCGAACGGCGGATATTTCTCCGGGGTCCTGGCAGCTCGGCTGCCCGGGAACCGGGCGTTCGACGGTGCGACGGTGTCGCTGCGGATGCCGCCGCCGTTGGAGAGCCCGATGAAGGTGCTCGGGACGGACCAGGGCGTTGAGCTTTACAGCGGTGGGCAGTTGGTGGCCGGGGCTGTTTCGGCTGAGCCTGCGGGCGTGCCGATCGAGCCGGTTTCGTACGAGGAAGCGGCCAGCGCCGAACGGCGGTTCCGTGGGCTTCAGGGGCATCCGTACCCGGGCTGTTTCGTCTGTGGGACGGAACACACCGAGGGACTGCGGCTCTTCGCGGGTGAGGTCGCGGAGAACACCACGGCTTGCGCGTGGACCCCGGACGCGTCGCTGAGTGAAACCGATGACGTCCCGGTCGAATTCGTCTGGGCGGCGCTCGACTGCCCCGGCGGGTGGACGGCGCTCGGCGAAGGACGGCCGTTCCTGCTCGCGCGTTTTACCGTACGGGTCGACTCGACGCCCAAGGTCGGCGAGCAGTGTGTCGTGATGGGCCGGCTGATGAAGCAGGAGGGCCGGAAGGCTTTCACGACGACGACGCTGTACGACTCGCGGCAGCGCGCGATCGCGCACGGCGAGGCACTGTGGATCTCACCTAAGCCGAGTTGATCCGTAGTGGCGCGTGGGCGGTCGAACGTGCGTCGGCACCGCGCGCTGTAAGCGGCGAGGAAGGAGAGTGGGCGAAGTGCGGTCGGCACTCCGCCCGTCCTGCGTTTACGGCGTCGGGTTCAGAGCGTCGTACTTCCAGAAACTCCGGTAGCAGAATGTCAGGATCAGCACCCCCACCACGCAGGCAATACCGCCGCTGATCACCGCGAAGCGCAGGCCGCCGAGGGCGGCGGCGCTGCCGGATTCGAAGTCGCCCAGGCGGGGGCCGCCCGCGACGACCACCAGGAAGACTCCGGACAGCCGGCCGCGCATGTGGTCCGGGGTGGAGACTTGCATGATCGTGTTGCGGAAGATCATCGAGATGGTGTCGGCGGCGCCGCCGATGGCCAGGCACAGCACGCCGATCCACAGTGAGTCCGACAGTCCGAAGCCGATGACGCAGACACCCCACGCGACGACGGCCACGGTGACGGCGCGACCCTGGTAGCGGACCGAGCCGAGGCGCCCGGAGAACAGCGCGCCGAACATCGCGCCCACGGCGATGGACGAAGTCAGCACACCGACGGTCGCGGCACCGCCCCCGTACATCCCGATCGCGATCGCCGGGAACAGGGCTCGCGGCATACCGAACACCATCGCGACGATGTCCGTCATGAAGGTCATCCGTACGTTCGGCATGTCCCGCAGGAAACGCAGGCCTTCGCGTACGGAGGCGCGCTTCTGCGGGTCGTCACCGTTGCGGTCCGGCGGCATCGACGGCAGCCGCCACATCGCGTACAGCGCGAAACCGAAAGTGGCCACGTCGACGAAGTAGGCCGCCTGGTAACCCCACAGTCCGATGAGCAGTCCGCCGAGCATCGGCCCGAGGGTCATCGCCAGGGTCATACTCAGCGCGTTCAACGCGTTGGCCGCGGGCAGCTGGCCGGCGGGGACAAGGCGCGGGATCATCGCGCTGCGGGCCGGGCTGTTCAGGGCGAAGAACGCCGACTGGAAAGCGACCGCGACGTAGAGCAGCCACACCTGGCGGAGGTCGAGGAGCGCCTGCGCGGCGAGCAGCACCGACATCGTGGCGAGTCCAGCCGCGGACATCAGGCCCAGCTTCCGCCGGTCCATGCTGTCCGCGATCGCCCCGCCGAGCAGGCCGAAGAAGACGAGAGGGATGAGGGAGCACAGGCCGATCGCGCCGACCGCGAAGCTGGAGTCGGTGAGTTTGTAGACCTGGATGGCGGTCGCGACCTGGGTTATCTGCGCACCGATGGACGACACCGTCTGCCCGGCCCACAGCCGGCGGAAGTCCGGGTGCTCGCGTAGGGGGGTGACGTCGGCGAGTACGGAACGGACTGCGCGGCTCATCCGCCCGGAGGTGGGGGCGGGGGCTTCTTCGGTGGGTATCGACACGGATAGATGTAAGCAGCAATGGGTGCTGGGGTCATCCCTGTTTCAGCTGGTGGATTGATCACAGGGGGCCTGCGGCCGGGCTCTGGTCCGGCTCTGGCCGGGCTTCGGTAAACCCCTTGCGGGCCCAGGAGACCCGACTTATGCTCCGTGTCACGCCGAAAGGAGGTGGTCTGAGACTTGAGTACACATCGGACGCGCGAGGTGCTTGTCAGCTAGCCGTCGCCCGGTTCTTCGACCGGGCCCGCACCGCCGTGCGTGCACCACTGCGGAGTGAGCAGGCGGTCGGCACTGTGTCTGATCAACACAGCCAGGCAGACACCCGACCCGCAGGTCTCCGGGACACGTCCTTCCGGTTCCTTCATCTGAAGGAAAAGGCCTGCGGGTCGCTGCATGTCCGGAACTGTCCGAATATTCGGAGCGGTTCAAAGAACGGTTCAGGGACTCAGCCGGTCGGTCCGCCAGCCCTCGTCCGTACGCAGGTAACGGAAGCGGTCGTGCAGCCGGTTCTCCCGGCCCTGCCAGAACTCGACGATGCGCGGCACCACCTGGAACCCGCCCCAGAAGTCGGGGACGGGGATCACGTTGTCCCCGGCGAACCGCTGTTCGACCTCGGCATACCTCTTGTCGAGGGATTCCCGGCCGCCGTCCACCACCGAGGACTGCTCGCTGGCCCACGCGCCCAGCTGCGAACCGCGCGGCCGACTGTGGAAGTAGACCGCCGTCCGCTCCCGCGAGACCCGGGACGCCTCCCCCAGGACGATCACCTGCCGGTCCACCGCGTGCCATGGGAACAGCAGGCTCACCGCCGGATTCGCAGTCAGCTCCCGGCCTTTGCGGGAGCCGTAGTTCGTGTAGAAGACGAACCCGGTGTCGTCGAACTCCTTCAGCAGCACCGTGCGCTGGCTCGGGCGGCCCTGGCTGTCGGCGGTGCCGACCACCATGGCGTTCGGCTCGGGCAGTTCCGCAGCGACCACGTCATCGAACCAACGGGCGAACTGGGCGTACGGCTCAGCGGGCAGGGCTGTTTCGTCGATGCCCACACAGCGGTACTGCCGGCGCATGGCGGCGAGATCCAAGAGGTCCACGGGTCAACTGTAAGAGGCAGCGCCAGTTGGCGACGTCGATCCGGCGCCGATCACACGTCGGTCCGACGCTGACCAGACGCCGGTCGGATGCCGGTCAAGGGGCCACGAAGAGCACTCCAACGGGGTCCGTCGGCATGTCGTTGGGAGACGTGCTGTGGTACAGCAGGATATAGAAGGACAGTCGGCCACCAACGCCGACGACTGATCCCACAAGGACCGCGCAAGTTTTATCGAAGGAGCCGCCAGATGTCCGAGTTCGTTCCCGGGCTCGAGGGAGTCATTGCGTTCGAGACGGAGATCGCCGAACCCGACAAGGAAGGCGGCGCACTCCGCTATCGCGGAGTGGACATCGAGGACCTCGTCGGGCACGTCTCCTTCGGCAACGTGTGGGGGCTGCTCGTCGACGGCGCGTTCAACCCGGGCCTGCCGCCGGCTGAGCCGTTCCCGATCCCGATCCACTCCGGCGACATCAGGGTGGACGTGCAGAGCGCCTTGGCGATGCTGGCCCCGGTATGGGGACTGAAGCCGCTGCACGACATCGACGAGGCCCAGGCCCGCGACGACCTCGCGCGCGCCGCGGTCATGGCGTTGTCGTACGTGGCGCAGTCGGCCCGCGGCCTGGACAAGCCGATGGTTCCGCAGCGGGAGATCGACAAGGCGGACACCGTCGTCGAGCGGTTCATGCGCCGCTGGCGCGGCGAGCCGGACCCCAAACACGTCAAAGCCGTTGACGCGTACTGGACTTCGGCCGCTGAGCACGGCATGAACGCGTCGACGTTCACCGCCCGGGTCATCGCCGGGACGGGCGCCGATGTGGCGGCCTGCCTGTCGGGCGCGGTGGGCGCCATGTCGGGCCCCCTGCACGGTGGGGCGCCCTCGCGGGTGCTGCACATGATCGAAGGCGTCGAGAAGACCGGCGACGCCGGTGCTTACGTACGCGGAGTGCTGGACCGCGGCGAACGCTTGATGGGCTTCGGGCACCGGGTCTACCGGGCCGAGGACCCGCGGGCGCGGGTGCTTCGGCGCACTGCCAAGGAACTCGGCGCACCGCGTTACGAAGTGGCCGCCGCGCTGGAGAAGGCCGCCCTCGACGAGTTGCACGCCCGTCGCCCGGACCGCATCCTGGCGACCAACGTGGAGTTCTGGGCCGCCGTCATGCTGGACTTCGCCGAGGTCCCGGCGAACATGTTCACCTCGATGTTCACGTGCGCCCGCACCGCCGGATGGTCCGCGCACATCCTGGAGCACAAGCGCACCTCGCGCCTGGTGCGCCCGTCGGCGAAGTACATCGGTCCGGGTTCGCGCCCGATCACCGAGGTCGCCGGCTACGACGGGACCGTGCGGATAAGCAATTAGGCAGAAGACGTCGTACGGATGACTGCTTGAGACTGCGGCGCCCTGTCGGAAGCAGGGCGCCGCAGTGCCGTTGTCAGGCCAGTGCCGTTGTCAGGCCAGGCCCAGGACCTCATTCGCGGCCCGCTCGCCCTCGGTCGCACCGCCGTTCATGTAGCCCTGGAAGTCGTACGACGTGTGCTCACCGGAGATGTGGATGTTGCCCTGCCTGGTGCCCTCGTAGCCCGCGAAACGGTGCAGATAGCCGACCGGCCAGTACGAATAGGCGCCGTACGAGTACGGGTTCTTGTGCCAGGCCGACAGCTGCGCCTTGCCCGTCCACTGGGCCTTGGTGCCGGGGAACACCGTATTGATCTGGGTGAGGTAGGTCGAAGCGATGTTCGCCACGTACGCGTCCTGCTGTGCGGTGTTGAACGGCCCGGCGGGATTGAGTCCGTACGCCAGCGAACCGCCGCCGTACTGGATGAGCACACCGGTCGAGCCGGGCTGGCCCTTGGTGGTGTCCCAGGTCTGCTGGTACGGCAGATCGCTGAAGGAGTCGCCGGATGCGACTCCCGGCCACGGTCCGGTTCCCGAACCCGATGTGCCCAGCCACGGGCGCGAGCTGAACTGCATGTTCAGCTTGGTGACGTAGCCCATCCGCGCGGCCTGCAGCAGGTTGACCATCATCGGGTCGAAGTTCGCCTGGGTCAGGTCGAGGTTTTTCAGGTTGGGCAGCGGGACGGCGATGATCGTCTGGTCCGCGGTGACCGTCTTTGTGGTGCCGTTGTTGTCGAAGGTGAGCGTCTGGGTACCGTCGCTGTTAGCCCGTACAGCGGTCAGCTTGAAGCCCATCTGCACGGTCCCGGCCGGCAGTGCGGCCTGGACGGCCAGTGGGACCTGGTCGTTGCCGCCGACCACGTGGTAGCGCTCGTTGGAGCCGCCCCAGATGTTGAAGTGACCCGGGTTGGTCTGCCAGCCGAGCAGGCTCACTGCACTGTAGGCGGACTGGTCCACGGTGTCCGCGCCGTATTCGACGGTGTAGGCCACATCGAGGAACTGGCCGAGTCTGGAGGTCGATCCGCCCGGCACCCGGGAGTTGATCCAGTGCCCAGCGCTCCGGCCCGCTTGATCATCGCGCGGCGGCTGGGACCGGCCGGTTCGGCGACGACTTCGCCCCGCATGCCGCGGTATTCATCGATCGGAAGGCGCAGGGCTGCGGCGGCCCGATGGTCGGCGGCCATTCTCTGGAGGGCGGCCATCGGACGGGTGCGGCTCATGGGCATGCTCCTGGGAGTTCGGGGGGATTACTCCTGGCCGGGAGGATTTCCGTACTGCGGAAGATCCCGGGACGGACGCGATCACTGAGGACAACTGCACGTGCCCTCAAGCTTCATGACGGTGAATCAGACTCCTGACCGCTGACGCGCCCCGCTGGCAGGCCGGGCGCCGCAGCGCACTTGTCAGGCCGTGCCGAGGACTTCCTGCGCGGCCCGCTCACCCGATTCCGCGCCGCCTTCCATAAAGCCCTGGAAGTCGACACTGGTGTGCTCCCCGGCGATGTGGATGTCGCCCTGCGCGACGCCCTCGTAGCCGGAGTAGCGATGCACGTAGCCGGTCGGCCAGTACGAATAGGCGCCGTACGAATAGGGGTTGAGGTGCCAGGCCGACAGCTGGGCTTTACCCGTCCACTGCGCCTTCGTCCCGGGGAAGACGTCGTCGATGCGGCCGAGGTAGTCGGCCGCGAGGTCGCGGACGTACGGGTCGGAGTCGGTGTTGAACGGCCCGGCCGGGCTGAGTCCGAACGCCTGCGAGCCGCCGCCGTACTGGATCAGCACGCCCTTGGTGCCGGTCTGCGCTTTGGTGGTGTCCCAGGTCTGCTGCCACGGGGCGTCGCTGAAGCTGTCGCCGCCGGAGATGCCGGGCCACGGGCCGGCGCCCGTCCCCGAAGTACCGAGCCAGGTCCGCTTCTTCATCTGCATGTTGAGCTTGGTGACATAACCCATCCGTGCGTCACGCAGCAGGTTCAGCATCAGCGGGTCGAACCCGGCCCGGGTGACGTCGATCGTCTTGAGCACGCCGAGCGGCACGGTGATGATGGTGTGGTCGGCGGTGACCGTCTTCGTTGCGCCGCAGTTGTCGAACGTGAGTGTCTGCGTGCCGCCGGGATTGACCCGGACCGCGACCAGCTGCCAGCCGAACTTCACGATGCCGTCCGGCAGGTGGTCCGCGATGGCGTGCGGGAGCTGGTCGTTGCCGCCGACGATGTGGAACCGCTCGTCGGATTCGCCCCACAGGTTGAAGTGCGCCGGGTCCGCCTGGCCGCTGAGCATGCCGACCAGGGCGTACGCGGACTGCTTGGTGGTGTCGGCGCCGTACTCGACGTTGTAACCGACGTCGAAGAACTTGCCGAGTTTCGACGCGGAACCGCCGGGCACCCGACTGTCGATCCACTGACGCAGCGTCATATTGTCGATGGCGACTCCGGCCGGGGTGCTGCCCGCCCAGCTCATGTCGCCGACGGCGGCGGCATCGGCCTGGATCAGCGGCCACACCGCGGCGAAATCCGTATCCGCCTGGGTGCGCGGGTAGTACGAACCGTTGAAGCGCAGCAGCTCGCGGGCCCCGGCCGGACCGGCGGCGGCGAAGTCGACGAGCGGCAGGTGGAACCGCTGGCACAGGGCCTGGATCTTCACGTGGGACGTGTCGATCAGCTCGCCGCCGATCTCCGAGGTCTGGCCATCCGCCCAATAGCTCTTCTGTGAGAACATCCGGCCGCCGACGCGGGTCGGATTCGCTTCGTACACCGTGGACTTCACCCCGGCGTCGGCCAGCGTGAGCGCGGCCGTGAGCCCGGCGATACCGGCGCCGACGATGACCACCCGGCCGAGGTCGGACTTGGGCTTCTTGTCCGCGGCCGGGTCGCCCACACCGGCGGCGAACGCCGGGGAGGTCAGGCCCTGACCGAGGATCGCGGCGCCGATACCAAGTGCGGCGCCGCGCTTGATGATCGACCGTCGGGTGGGCCCTTCGGGTTCGGCCACCGCCTCGGCGCGCATGCCCCGCCACTCCTCGACGGGGAGCCGGAGGAGTCTCGCCCCCTGGTGCTCGGAGGCCATCTTCTTGATCGCACGCATCGGTCCGGTACGGCTCATCGCTGTGCTCCTTCGGATTTCGGATTAAGGAAAACTCCTGGCCGGGAGGGTTTCCGCGCACAACAAAGCCCCGGGCCGCACGCAGTGCCGAATAATGCAGTGCCGAATAGCGCAGTGCCGAATAACAACGGGCGTACGGCCCGGGGCCGGTTGATCCAGGGTCAGACCGTGACGACCGGCACGTCGGCGGGGCGCTCGGCGGCTTCTTCAAGCACGATCCGGCCCATCTGCTCGTACCGTTCGGGACGGACCTTCTTCATGTACAGCGCCAGTCCGATGCCGCCGAAGAAGAACACCCCGACGATGTACGGAATGCACTTGAACAGCAGGGTGGTGGACGCGGCACCGGCGGCAGTATCCATGTTGTAGATGAGCAGGCCGACCACGGCCGCCATGGCCACACCACCGACCAGTGGTGCCGTGAACGTCCGGAACCAGTGCTTGGTCTCGGGGTGCTTGCCCTGCTTGTGGAAGTAGCCGATAACCGCGAACGAGCACAGCGTCTGCACGATCAGGATCGCCATCGTGCCGAGCAGCGCGAGCAGTCCGTAGAGGTGCACGTACGGATCCATCCCGGCGACGATGAACGCGCCGACCAGAAGGGTGGCGATCACCGACTGGACGACCGAGGCAATGTGCGGGGAACCGTACTTGCGGTGGGTGCGGCCAAGGGCCGGGTGGATGAAGCCTTCCCGGCCGATCGCGTAGAGGTAGCGCGAAGCGCACTGGTGGAAGGCCATCGCGCAGGCGAAGGAACCGGTGACCACCAGCCACTGGAAGACCTTCACCGCCCAGGCGCCGAAGTGCTCGCCCAACGGGTTGAAGAACAGCGCCATGCCGTCCTTGGCTGCGAGTTCGACCGCACCGGCCTTGCCGGCGGCGGAGATCATCATCCAGGAGACGAACACGTAGAAGAGACCGACACCGACAACTGAGATCATGGTCGCGCGGGGGACGACCTTCTTCGGGTCGCGGGACTCCTCGCCGTACATCGCGGTCGATTCGAAGCCGACCCAGGACCAGAAGGCGAAGAACAGCCCGAGCCCGGCCGCTCCGGCACCGGAGCCGTTGACGCCCTTGAAGGCGTTGAGCGGGTTGACCGCCTCGGTGACAAAACCGTCGGGGCCGCCGCCGGTGAACAGGACCGCGAAGGAGCCGGCCGCCAGGACCGCGATCTCCAGGACCAGCGCGACGCCGAGGACCTTCGCGGTGAGGTGGATGTCGAAGAAGCCCATGATCGCGATGACCGCGAGGCCGAACAGCGCGAACCAGCCCCAGTGCAGGTCGGTGTGGAGCTGGGTGGCGAACAAGCCCTTGAGCGAGTAGGCGAAGAAGCCGATGATCGACGCTTCGAAGACCACATAGGCGAGTACGGCGAGCAGTCCGGATGCCATACCCGCGACACGGCCGAGGCCGTGCGAGATGTAGCCGTAGAACGCACCGGCGGCGGTGATGTGCTTGGCCATCGCGACATAGCCGATGGAGAAGATCGTCAGGACGATCGTCGCGAAGATGTACGCGGCGGAGCCGCCGAGTCCGTTGCCGGATCCGACGATGATCGGCAGGTTGCCGGTCATCGCGGTGATCGGGGCGGCGGTGGCGACCGCCATGAACACGACACCGACCAGGCCGACTGAGTTCGCTTTGAGTCTGTTGGTGTGCTCAACAGGAGCTTCGGGGGCGTCGCCGACTTTGGCACTGTCGACGGGCTGCTGCTGGGTGGACATCCCACCTCCTTCAAGGGGTGCGGCCTGATATGCGGCATGAGCTCGCGGATGTCCAGGCTCTCCGTTGAGCGGGGCGCCATCCGACGGGCCGTCAGCTTCGCGGCATCCAGGGACCCTTGCAACCGACAATGAGTCAGGAGTTCGGTTAAGGGATCAACACTGTGTCCGTTGTCATAGGGGTCCAACGGAACCGGTGGCGCGAGTGGGGGCGAGGGTTTCGGCCAGGTGTGCGGCGCGCCGTCTGTCGGGTTGGGCGATCTGCGCACCAACGCTGAGGCCGTCGGCGAGGACGGCGGCCTCTGCCCCGGCGGCCTCAGGCGGTAACCGCATTGGTGCCACGAATCCCCAATGGAACTGGCAGCACTCACTGATAGCGCGGGCCGTCACACAGCGATGACCTCGACGCCCAGCTCAAGCCCCTTGAAGTCAGCCGCGTTCCGGGTGAACAGCGGAAGACCGTGTGCGGCAGCGGTGGCCGCGATCATCAGGTCCATCCGACGGGGACGCGGATCACGTTTCGCCTTGACGGTGAGTGCGACCAGGGTGCCGAACCTGCGGGCGGCCTCCCGGTCGAAGGCGATGGTCGCGAAGTCCGTTTCGACATCCGCCAGACGCTGGGCCCGCGCCATCATCTCCACTGGATCCCTGGTCATCGCCACCCCCTGGGCCAGCTCCGCCAGCACGATCGAGGAAACAGCAGCCTCCAAGGGCAGCGCACTGGAATCGATCACTGACAGGTCGATGACCACACAGGTATCGAGCATCCCGCGAAGCCGTCTGCCGGTCATGCGCGCTCCCACGGATTGTCGTCGTTGCCGATGCGGTCCTCGGTGCCGAAGAACTCGTCGGCCTCCGCGCGCATCTGATCAGCGTCGACGCGCGGCGCATGGCGCCATTTCCGCTGGAGCTCGTCCACTGGGACAAAACGGCGTCGGGCGCTGAGCGGACGCACCTCGGCGATCTCGGTGCCGTTACGGGTGATGTGGTATGTCTCGCCGGCTTCGACGTCGTCAAGCACCGCCTTGGAGCGCGCGGCGAGCTCTCTCTGCGTGATGGTCTTCATGAACCCAGCGTATCGCGGTGTAATGCATTGCGCTACACGCGTGCCGACAAGCCACTCTCAAGCGCCTGAACTTGGCAGAACCTCCTCGCCGCCCCGGCAAGCGGTGCGCGAGGAGCTCGGCCAGGTGGACGGCTTTCCGGCCGTCCACGTGGGCGATCTGCGTCCGGCAGCTGAACCCGTCGGCGAGCAGCAGAGCGTCCAGCGCCGCGGCCCGCAGCGCCGGCAGGAGCCGGTCCTCGGCGACCGCGAGCGACATCTCCCGGCGCCCGGCCTCGAAGCCGAAGTTTCCGGCCAACTCATGGCAAACTCAATGGAGTTCGCCACTCAAGCCGTACCGCGCGCACAGCCACTCGCACTTGATCGGCAATCAACTCCGCACTGTCGAGCCGCACCGTGACGCTACGTCAACCAACACAGCGACGCGCGTCACATTGCGGCGTATCCGACTAGACACCCTGCGTACTTGCGCATATGGTCGCAACTGATCAAGTTGCATCACGCAGATACGCGCAGTCACCGGAGCCGCTCAATATCAATCGCCGCTTTCTTGCGCTCGTGTAGCGCGTGCTGCCGAACCTCCTGATGACAACCCGGCCGCCCGCACCGCTCGCCGCGCTGCTGCACATCACCGGCGTTGAATGGCCCGCGATCGATGAGAATGCCCTGGCAGCCTCGGCGCACGCCATGGCCGCCTACGCCGAAGCTCTGGGCCAGGCCCGCAGCCAAGCCGACAGTGCTGCACGCGAGATCTTCAAGGCGAACAGGAGTGAGGACACGGACGCTTTCAGCGCCCATTGGTCACGTGTGTCCGAGGAGCATCTGCACGACACTGTGTCCGCCTTCGAAACAGCTGCCGAGCAGCTTCGCTCCATGGCTGAAGTCATCGCCAGCACCAAGGAGCAGGCGGTCGATCAGCTACACCTGCTCAGCGACGCGATCAGCAGCGCCGACCGGGAAGGGGTGGCCGCTTCAGGCCAACAGCCTTTGACTCCGGGTGAGATCGCATCCCTACCTCAGGTAACCCACGTAGGCGACTCCCTCCGGGCCGGCTTCGAGACGATGTCCACCAACGTCGCAGACTTCCTTCTTCACAGCGCCCGCAGCCTGGATACTGCCGTTGAACGAGGCTTACGGCTCCAGAACATCGGCATAGGGACTGGCAATTCCCCATCGAGCACTCCAGCTGCCCAGGGTTCTCCATCCTCCCGGATCCAGGGACTGCTCTGATGCCCGCAGCAGCGGGCGGTCGAGGCGGCGGCGGCAAAGGCGGCGGCAAGATTGATATCGATATCCATCTGCCGAAGATCAAGATCCCTAGCCTCGGGGGCAACTCGAAGAAGCCTTCCGCCTCGACAGGCAAAGTCAATCCGAAGGTCCTGCAGAACACCAAGGGTGGCAGGCAGCCCTGCACCGCCGATGTGCTGGACCCTTCCGCTCCGAACAACGCTCCCCCTTCGGCGTCCCCACCCGCGCCGATCCGTCCGTCTCCTCCCCGTTCAACACCCACGACCAGTACTTCCAGTCGCCGGATCGATTCCGGAGTGCTCCGGGAGCACGCCGACCGCATCGGCGACGTCGGCGTAACAACGGCAGTGGCCCAGCGCAACCTGGAAAAAGCACTTGATGAGGCCGGGTCCGGGCTGAAGGGTGGGGACCGGTACACAGAGGAGATCCGACGGTCCTTCGAACAACTGGGGTCAAGACAACGGACAGCGTCCCGTACCATCGCGCCCATCCTGCAATCGGTGCGTGTGGGCTTGGACTTGGTCTCCGCAGCCTGGGGCGCTGCCGAAGAGCTGAACGTCCAGCGCTTCGCCGAACTCAATCCGAACTCCGGAACGGGAACCAAAACCAAGCGGGATGATTCGAAAGAACCCGTATACCTGATAGATAAATCTGGAATCGTCTGGCGGATTGAGAATCAGACAAAGTTCACACTCAACACAAGCGACAGAAGCGGACCACTCAGTCAATTCCTAAAACCCGGAACATGCGAGATCATCAAACTCACAAAGACTCAGAAGAGTGAGTTTAATTTTTCTCGCGACAAGTGGGATAAAGCCGTGATGGACGACATGAGAGCAGGGCGACCACCTCGCCAGCCGGTCCAATCGAATCAGATATCGACCCCCACCCAACTCTCGCTTGCCGTCGAAGATTCCCGAAAAGCAGAATCTGATTACAGCAGAGGCAATAACTATGCATCACTACACTACGCCGCAGAGGACGGGAAATCATTCACCTTGGTCGGCGCCAGCAAATCAGATCCCAACTATGGGGATTCCGAACGAATTACCGGACTCCCAATTCTTGCGAAAGGTAAGCAACTTCACGTTGATGAACTGTACACCGAACGAACCCCTTGCCAGAAAGGGCAGAACTGTGCAAGTTGGATCTCTTTGCACATGCAGAATCCGGTAACCCATACCACCCCAATCGTCACCCATGGTGCCGATTACGACAGTCAACGGCCGGACACTGGAGACTCGGGCGCCAATCGAAATGACCCATTCAAGGAATACATGAGGGATCTCGAAAAGAATCACGGATCTGGAAATTATTCCGGAACCGCTGGAAGCAGAGCCTACGTGTATCCACGATAATCCGGCTGTACACTAGGAAACTTGCCGGTGGCTCCGAACCTCAGCAAAAGGAATCATGGTTACATGCTATTCAATTTGAACCGCAATCAACTGGTCGAAAATTTTGGTGACGATGGCGTTATTCGCCTCAACCATGAACTCCTTGACGAATATCTGGAAAATCAAGCGGCGAAGGATTTCCTCCGCGACATCGGCATCCCTTGCTATAAATGGTTCTTTGAACCTCTGTCCTTCCTGGTCAATCCACGTCCGATAGCGGGACGTGAAATTTTGGCGCACGCGGAGGAGTCCGAATTCGAAATCATCCCGGCATGTGAAGAGAACCTCCTCGGCATCGGGATCGTGGAGGATGTCGGGATTTATGTAGGGTCCAGAACCGGGGCAGTCTACGCCGATGCAAACTGGTGGGATTCGGCAGATGGAGCGGCGCAGGACAAAATCCACACTGACCTCACATCATTCTGCATGACGATCCTACTGTTGGCGCAAAACTGGCCCGACGGAAGTCTCATCGATCCGGATCTCATGTACGAGACATACCACCCGGTAGCCGAAATGATCCAGGAAACCGTCGGAGCAGTGGACCCTTACCCATTTTCAAATCCCGAAGGGCTCTGGGGCGAGTGCTTCGACAGATTCTCCAGCGGCGAACTCGGCTAAGGAAGGATCCACATGGCGGCCGACCTCACCCGTGCCCTCTCAGACCACTTCGGCAGCGACGGGCTGCGGCAGTACCCCGTAGCCATACCGCTATTGGCCGATACCGGGCTTCCCGTACAAGTCGGCCTGTACTTCACCGCACCTTCGACAAGCGGTCCGTGGACGGTCGGTGACCGGGCGGCAGACGAGGAACTCCCCGTCCCGGAAAGCCGCCTCGCCGACCGGCTCCGCCTCGGCGGGGACCGTGGGGCCGAGCTATACCTGGCCGAAGACGGTGCGGTCCGTGCCGCACTTCTCGGTCTGGACTTCCCCGAAATGCCGGTGAGTTCCAACCTTGCGACCTTCGCCGGCGGACTGCTCGCGCTCGATCTGACGCTCTCGCGCATCCACGGCGCGGAGAACCAGGAGCAGGGGCTGGAGGCTTTCCGCGATCTCCGCTCGTACCTCCTGGAAATCGATCCGACAGTCTTCGAAGTCCGTGAGAGCTGGTGGCCGCGCGTGCTCGACGACATCCGGCAGCCACTCAACATCGGTTCCTCCGCCGCCTTCGAGTTCACCGACCGCGACGGTTCGAAACAGATCATCACCGAGACCAGCCGTCCCGGACAACCACACCCCGAGGAACTGCTGTGGCATCGGCTCTCAGGTATGGGTGCCCCGCGCGGTGCGGTTACCGGGGTCTATACCGAGCTTGAACCCTGCATGCTGCCCGGTCACTATTGCGCACTCTGGCTCGGTCAGGAATTCCCCGGAGCCGAGTTCACCCACAGCTTCGAGTACGGAACCAATGCTGAGTCGCGGGAACGCGGTGTCCAGGCCCTGATGCTGCATGTGGCCGAACAGAAACAGCGCCGTTAGATACCCACGAGGACGTACATGCAACATGAACAGGCGTTTCGTGTAACGCCGTTGAGCGCAGGTCGTCAAGCCGCAGGCCAAGCACTGCTGGGGTGGCTGCACGACCAGCGCGCGCCCCGACTGTGCCGTGTCTCCGGTCCGCCCGGCGTCGGCAAGTCACATCTGCTCGCCTGGCTGATCTCCACGTGCTCCGCTCCGGAGACGCCTAAGCTTCTGCGGGTCCACGCACAGGCATCCGCCGCCGGCCTGACGGTTGATCACCTGACCTGGCTACTCGCGCAGCAGCTCAACATTTATGCCCGCACGCCTGGCCAGATCATCGCCGCGCTTTCCCAGGATCGCCGTCGGACCGTGCTGGTCATCGCTGAAACGGCGCGCGCGGGCGAGCCCGAGTTTCCCGGCGAGGCGCAGCAGATCGTCACCCGGCTGCTTGACCCGCTGCTTGCCCTGGAGCATGTCCGGCTGGTGGTCGAGGCCGCCGAGGGAACTCCCGAGGCTGAAGCCTTCACGTCGGTGGACAAGCCCGCCGTCCTAGATCTGGATCAAGATCGCTGGACGGGTCGTGACGGTTTCGACCGGTGGTATCGCCAAGTATCGGCTGACGTGCCGCAGGCAGACGACGTATACCCGCGGCCAGGATCTGTCCTCCGGAAAACCCCGCCCATCAAGAACACCCGTCAAAAGCTGACTGCCGCTCAACTGATCTGCGATCCACCGGCGATGGCCCTTGCAGACCCGGCGGACGTCACCCGCGTCCTCGGTGCCGCCAACGCGGTCGGTCCGCTGGCCGCTGCGTGGATCGCCGCCGGTCCGGCCTTGTGCGATGAAGCAGATCCTGCTGTACGAGCCGCCGTCCTGCGGTGCCGTCTGCTGGGTACCGACGATGAAGCAGCGCAACGACTGGCCGATCCAGCATCCTCCGTTCCGTGGGAGATCAACTGGACCCAGTGGTCGGCTGGAGGCGCTTCCTGGCCCGGTCCGGTACACGCCTCCACCCTTGGGAGCGGGCGCTACGCGAACATGCTCCTCCTCGCCGACCCCGTCGGGGCGCTGCGGATCATCAACGTCGCTTCTGGGCTCCCTGTCGGTCGTCTAGCCGTCCCCAACCCCGTCCAGCCGATCGCAATGGCCCAGACAGCGACCGAAACCGTGGTCCTCTCCTCATCCGGCACAGTCATCGTGGTTGAAGCAGAACCCGAGTTGATCTACAACCGCGACGAATCGACGGCGAGCGGTCTCGAGAACCTGCACCGTCTAAGCACCATCTCGGTGGCCTCCCCGACCGCGCTCACCGTTTCCTCAGACGGGATATGGGCTCTGGGAGACGCAAAAGGGGCTGTTTACACCCACCGTGCTGACCTGGATGGTGCAGTCGCCGTTCCTCTGCACCTTGGTCCGGTCAACGCCCTCGCCACCGTGCCGACCAACGGCATCCCGCTCCTGTTCAGCGGCAGCGCGGACGGTCGGATCCGGGTCTGGAGCCCCGGCACCTCTCCCCTCCTTGAGCGTCTCGACGCTCGCCCCTGTCCGGTGACCGCACTCGCCGCCCAAGCCACACCGGACGGCCTGATCCTCGCCGCCGCATGGTCCGACGGGCTGGTCAGGATCCGTGTCCTTGGCGCAGAGGTTGCGTTCGACCTGCGCCTCGGCTCCCCCATCCAGGCTGTCACCGTGACGGTGGAAGGCGACGTGATCCTCGGCATGCACGATGGCATCGTGTCTTTGCGCCTCCGGCCCCACTACAACGCAGTGGCCAACAACTCGGCCAGGTGAATTGCCGTGCGCCCGTCGAGCTGGGCGATCTGCGTCCGGCAGCTGAACCCGTCGGCAAGCAGCAAAGCGTCCGGTGCGGCGGCCCGCAGCGCCGGCAGGAGCCGGTCCTCGGCGACCGCGAGCGACATCTCCCGGTGCCCGGCCTCGAAGCCGAAGTTTCCGGCCAACCCGCAGCAGCCACCGGCCAGTTCACCGACGAGGCCCGATTTCGTACGGAGACGTTGCTCGGCGGCGTCGCCCAGGACGGCGTGCTGGTGGCAGTGGAGCTGACCGGTGAATTCCCCACCGGTATAAGGCGGTTCCCAATGGGGGGCGAACTCCTCCAGCGCCTGCGCGAAAGTCCGGACCGGCAGTGGCTCAATTCCGAGCAGTTCAGGGACGTCCGTACGGAGTGCCGCCGCACAGGAGGGCTCCAGTCCGACGATGGGAATTCCCGCGTCCAAGGCGGGTTTCAGCGTGCGCAGCGTCCGGCGCATGACGCGTTTTGCCGTATCCAGCTGCCCGGTGGACACCCACGTCAGCCCGCAGCACACGGGGCCCGTCGGGACCAGGACGGTGAGCCCGGCGGCCTCCAGGACTTCGACGGCGGCGATGCCGGCCGACGGCGTGAAGTAGTTGGTGAAGGTGTCCGGCCACAGGACGATTCTCGGCCCGGAGTTGCTCCGGGGCCGGTTCTTGAACCAGTGGGTGAAGGGCTGCGGTGCGAAGGTCGGCAGTTCGCGTTGCGCGTCGAGTCCAGCGCACCGCAGAAGAGGTGAACCAGCATATGGTGCAAGGGAGTTCACCGTACGGGCGAGTCCCGGAAAGCTGCCGATCGCACGCGCCCACAAGGGCAGGAACCCCAGCGTGTAGTGCGGCAGCGGGCGCAATCGGCCCTTGTAGTGGTGGTGCAGGAACTCGGCTTTGTAGGTGGCCATGTCCACGTCGACGGGGCAGTCGCTGCGACAGCTTTTGCAGGACAGGCACAGGTCGAGGGCGTCGCGTACTTCTTCGGACTGCCAGCCGTCGGTGATGGTGTCGCCGATGAGCATCTCGTGCAGCAGCCTGGCGCGGCCCCGGGTGGAGTCCTTCTCCTCACCGGTGGCGCGGAACGACGGGCACATGACACTGGTTGACGAAGTGTCACGGCATTTGCCGACACCGACGCAGCGGCGGACGGCCGCGGAGAGGTCGCCGCCGTCGTGCGGATAGGTGAATACGGTGGCTGGCTTTACCGGCATGCCGACGAAGCGGATGTTCTCGTCGATTCGCGCGGGTCGGACGAGGACTCCGGGATTCATCCGGTCGGCGGGGTCCCAGATTCCTTTGTACGTCGCGAAGAGCCCGGTCATTTCCGGCCCGTACATCTTCGGCAGGAATTCGGCCCGGGCCCGGCCGTCGCCGTGTTCGCCGGAGAGCGAGCCGTCGTAGGAGACGACCAGGTCGGCGAGTTCGGCGGAGAACTCCCGGAAGATCCCGACTCCCTGATGAGTGATCAGGTCGAAGTCGAGGCGTACGTGGATGCAGCCTTCGCCGAAGTGCCCGTACGGGAGGCCGCGCAGCCCGTACCGCTTCATCAGTTTCCGGAAGTCACGCAGGTAGGAGCCGAGGCGTTCGGGCGGCACCGCGGTGTCCTCCCAGCCCGGCCAGGCCTCGGAGCCGTCAGCCATGCGGGTGGCGGTGCCGGAGGCTTCCTCGCGGACGCGCCACAGCGCGCGCTGTGCGGCCCGGTCGGTGACAACAAGGGAGTCGGGGGCCGTCTTGGCTACCGCAAGCGCCTTGGCCTCAGCTTCCGCCAGGGTGTCGCCGCCGGTTTCGATGAACAGCCAGGCACCGCCCCGGGGCAGTCCCGTCGCCCCGCGGGCGAGTTCGGGCGAGAGGCTTTCGACGGTCAGCGGCCCGTACGGAAGGACTGCCGGGACGGCGTCGGCGGCAGCCGTTTCGTCCGCGAAGCCGAGCACCGCCAGCGCCCGGGCCTTGGGGAGTTCAACGAGTCGTACGGTCGCCTCGGAAAGCGTCGCGCAGGTGCCCTCTGTGCCGACCAGGGATCTGGTGATGTCCCGCCCGTGCTCGGGGAGCAGCCGGTCCAGGGCGTAGCCGGAGACCCGGCGCGGCAACTGCGGGAAGCCGGTGCGCAGGGCGGCGAGGTTGGCGTCGGTCAATCCGTACAGGCTCTTCCTGATCTGCTCGGCCCGCCCGGTGCCGGTCAGTCCGTGCGGCCCCGCGGTGACGACGCTGCCGTCATAGGTGAGGACGGTGAGCGCGTCGACGCTGGCGCTGGTGCGCCCCCAGGCCACTGAGTGGGAACCGCAGGCGTCGTTGCCGATCATGCCGCCGAGGGAGCAGCGGCTGTGGGTGGAGGGGTCGGGTCCGAAGGTGAGTCCGTGTTCTGCGGCGGCGCGGTTCAGGTCGTCGAGGACGACGCCCGGCTGCACGCGGGCCGTGCGGGTGTCGGGGTCGAGTTCCAGGACGCGGTTGAGGTGCCGGGAGGTGTCGACGACGAGTCCGGGGCCGACGGCCTGGCCGCCGATGCTGGTGCCGCCGCCGCGGACGGTCAGGGGGAGGTCTGCGACCCGGCACGCGGCGATGACGGCGTGGAGTTCGTCGGTGGTGCGTGGCAGGGCGACGGCGGCCGGGACGATGCGGTAGTTGGAGGCGTCCATGGAATAGAGGGCGCGGCTGCCGGGGTCGTGGCGGACGTCGATTCCGGCGGCGGTCAGTTCCCGGGCCGCCTGCCCGGCAGCCGCTGCGTATTCGGCGCGTTCCGCGTGGACTTCTACCCGGCGCGCCCCGTGGCGTTCTGTGCGGCGTTCTGTGCGGCGTTCTGTGCGGCGTTCTGTGCGGCGTTCTTCGTGGTCGGACGTATTCAAGATCGACTACCCACTTTCAGATAACCCAAAAGGCCCTAGACAGGCTTTTCCGTCTCTTCTCATACACGAATGGAGCATTAGCGACACGCCGGACATGCTGCACTAACTGGACATAAGCGGATTTAGCCTCCTTGTTTTGGCAATCTGGCCAGTGCCTTGACGGAGCTCGCTTGGCAGTGCACCACTCTCAACGGAGAAGGACTCAAACTCATGCGCAAGCTCACCTCCCGCGTGGTCATCACGGCCGCCGCGGCAGCCCTCGCCACCGTCCCGCTCGCCCTGGTCACCGCCTCCTCGGCGCACGCCGACTCGGGTACGGGCCTCGGCGGCGTCTCCGGCACCCTCGCCGGCAACCACTACGCGCAGGCTGCCGACGGTTCCACGACCATGGGCACGAACACGGGCCTCGACGTGCAGCTCCCGTACGCGATGGCCAGCGACGGCCACGGCCCGGGCCACCACAGCGTCGGCAGCAGCCTGGGCAGCCTGGGCATCAGCCTCGGCGGCGCCTGGTACTCCTCCAAGGCCGACGGGTCCAAGGACATGGGCTCCAGCCTGCTCGGCCTCGACGCCACGCTCCCGCACTCCTGGGCCAAGTAGTACTGAGTAGGACCCAGTAACCGCGCGGGCCGATTGCGGCGGCCCGGACGGTCCCCTGTACGCCGGACGGCCGGATCGGACGAATCGATTCGGCCGTCCGGCATTTGTAAAAGTTCTCTCCAACTCCCGCCTCCAGGCCGCCTGCGGGCATCTCAGCACACGGACCTGGCATCGCAGGCCAATCGCGCGGGCTAGGCTCAACGCGTGGCCGAGATCAAAGCGCAGATCCAGATTCCTGACAGCCTGAAGCCCGCCGACGGCAGATTCGGTGCGGGCCCGTCCAAGGTGCGGACCGAAGCGCTCGACGCGCTCGCCGCTACCGGCACTTCCCTGCTGGGCACGTCCCACCGTCAGGCGCCTGTAAAGGACCTGGTCGGACGGGTGCGCCAGGGCGTAAGCGACCTGTTCTCCCTCCCCGCGGGCTACGAAGTGGTGCTCGGCAACGGCGGGTCCACCGCGTTCTGGGACATCGCCGCGTTCGGCCTGGTCGAACGCAAGTCGCAGCACCTGCACTTCGGCGAGTTCTCCTCGAAGTTCGCCGCCGCCACCAAGGCCGCGCCGTGGCTCGACGACCCGACGGTCGTCAAGTCCGAGCCGGGCACGCACCCGCTGCCGGTCGCCGAGGCCGGTGTGGACGTGTACGCACTCACCCACAACGAGACCTCCACCGGCGTCGCGATGCCGATTGTCCGTCCCGTCGGCGGTGACGAGGGCTCGCTGGTCCTGGTCGACGCCACCAGCGGCGCCGGCGGCCTGCCGGTCGACATCACCGAGTCGGACGTCTACTACTTCGCCCCGCAGAAGTGCTTCGCGGCCGACGGCGGCCTGTGGATCGCCGCCTTCTCCCCCGCCGCGCTCGAACGCGCCGCGCGGATCGGCGCGTCGGACCGCTACATCCCGACGTTCTTCGACCTGCCGACGGCGATCGACAACTCGTCGAAGAACCAGACGTACAACACCCCGGCGCTGTCCACCCTCTTCCTGCTCAACGAGCAGTTGGAGTGGCTGAACGGCAACGGCGGCCTGGACTGGGCGGTCGCCCGTACGGCCGACTCGTCCTCACGCCTGTACGCCTGGGCCGAGAAGTCGCCGTACGCCTCGCCGTTCGTCGTCGACCCGGCGCAGCGCTCGCAGGTCATCGGCACCATCGACTTCGCCGACTCGGTGGACGCCGCAGCCGTGGCGAAGGTGCTGCGGGCCAACGGCATCGTGGACACCGAGCCCTACCGCAAGCTGGGCCGCAACCAGCTGCGGGTCGCGATGTTCCCGGCGATTCACCCGGCTGACGTTGAGGCGCTGACGGAGTGCGTCGACTACGTGGTGGGCGAGCTCGCCGGCTGAATTACCACGTTGCAGGGGGTCCGGGGGGTTGCCCCCCGGCGGACAGAGCCACCCGGCTGACGTTGAGGCGCTGACGGAGTGCGTCGACTACGTGGTGGGCGAGCTCGCCTGATCTGCCAGTCAGTTCACGTAGAACGCTCGGCCGGGGTTCCCCGGCCGAGCGTTCCGCGTAGGCGGCAGGTCAGGGTGTCCAAGCGCCGGAGGCCGCCGCGGACTTCACGAAGCCGGCGAAGTCGCGGGGTTCGCGGCCCAGCGCCCGCTGGACGCCGTCGGAGATCTTCTTCTCGAAGCCGTTCGCGATCGGCAGGAGCGCGGCGCCCCACAGGGCCGCCTCGACGGCTGACACGCCGTGGCCGGTGAGTTCGGCGATGAACTCTTCGGCGGACAGCGGTGTGTAGCGGGCCTCGTGGCCGGTCGCCGCGGCGATGAGGGTGAGGGCCTCGTCGATGGTGACCACCCCGGGCCCGGACATCTCGTAGGTCTGCCCGGCGTGGCCGTCCTCCGTGAGCGCGGCGACCGCCACCGCCGCGACGTCCTCGACGTCGATCCAGCTCGCCGTGCCGTCTCCGGCAGGGAGCCGCAACTCCCCTTGCAGGACGGGGTCGTGGAAGATTCCCTCACTGAAGTTCTGGGCGAACCAGCCGGGGCGGAGGATCGTCCACGTGAGGCCTGACCCGCGCACTGCGGCCTCGGCGTCCAGGACGGCCTTCATCGCGTCGGGGTCCTCCCCGTAGTAGCCAGGCGTGTCGACCCCGCGCGCCGAGAGCAGGACCAGCCGCTCGACGCCGTTCGCGACCGCGTGTCCGACGAAGGCGCGGGTCCTCAGGTCGCCGTCGTTCTGCACGATGTACACGCCGGACACTCCGTCGAGCGCGGGGCCCCAGGTCGTCTCGTCCAGCCAGTCGAAGCGCTGCCCGGCGGAGCGGGAGGCCGCCCGGACCGGCACGCCGCGTCCAGCCAGCTGGGCCGCGACCCGTCGGCCGGTCTTCCCGGTGCCGCCGAGCACGAGGACTGGCTTCTGAGTCGTGGGGAGGTCGGGCGCCAAAGAACCGGATTCGACCGATACATCACTCATGTCGTCCTCTTCAGGTAAAGATGGAGAAAACTCCGACAGGAGCAATATGCCACTGAGTGGCGTAAGCGCACAAGCGGCATTCGCTGTACGGAGCTGCGCGCGCCCAGGACCCACACACCCACAGGGTCCTTAGTCGGAAATCAGTCCTTTTTGCCCAACTTTCGGTAACCCACGACCACCAGGGCCACCGCCAGCGCCGCCAGGAACCACGGCCCCGCCTTCTTCGCCGTGCTTTCGCCCTTCTTCCCGGCCGCACCCGGCGTGGCCGGGTCCGCAGCGGCGTTGCTCCCCGCCGTCCGCACCGAATCGGGCCGCAGGTCACCGGTCAGCCCGACCCGCCAGACCTGGCTGTCCTTGCCCTCGCTGCCGAACATGACGGCCTTGCCGTCGGGTGCGAAGGCCGCTGACTCACCCTGCCGTTGCAGCGGCAGGCTGACCGGGCCGATCTCCTTCGGTGCGGAGTCCGGCTCCTTTGAGAACATCGTCGCGGAGAAGTAGCCGCGCAGGACGATCCGGCTGCCGTCCGGGGAGAACGAGCCGTCGGTGACTGTGCCGGGCGCCGGAGACACGCGCTTGAAGGTGTTGACCTTCTTCGGGTCGAGGACGTCGGGCTGGACGTACAGCCCGGCCTTGGCCGGTTCCTGCTTGCTGGCGATGTAGAGCTTGTTGGTGCGTGGGTCGACGAGCATCGCCTCAGCGTCCCGGGGGCCGTCCTCGTACTTCACCCGGTACTTGACCGCAGTGACCGTCTGGTCCTTCAGCTCCACCGGTTCGGGGATCCGGTAGATGTACACCTCAGGCCACTGGCCCTTGAGGTTGTCGCCGATGTCCCCGACGAAGACCGCGGGCCGCCCGCTGTCGTCCTTGCCGACCGACACGGCCTCCCAGTCGCGCGCGTCGACGCCCTGGAGGGTGACGGTCGCCCGCGTCTCGCCCGCGGAGTCGATCGCGTACAGCATCGCGCCGTCGTCGCTGTCGTTGTGCGTCCAGTAGACGCCGGGGTGCTGGGCGCTCGCGGCCAGCCCGCTCGATTCGGTGATCCTCGCATCCTTGATCTTGAACGCGACCTGCTCGCCGTCGTCGGACGCCGCTGCCGCGACGGCCGTGACCGTGGCCGTCGTGGTGGCGAGCGCGCTGAGCAGCAGTGCGGCTGCGATCGAAGTGAACGTACTTGTCCGTGCCATGGGGCCAAGACTGCCAGGCCGCCCGGAGACGCCGGTCCACATTGGTGTCGCGATCCGGCCACAGCCCATTGCGCGGGGAGGCACTTCGGCGTTCCCATAGGAAACCGCTCTTCACGACGAACCACTGGGCCCGGGTCCACGGGCCAAGGCCCCTCGGGAGCTGCCATGACCTTGATCCAGGCCTGTCTGAACGGTTCTCGCCGCCCGGACGAGCATCCCGCGCTGCCGCTGACCCCCGCCCAGCTGGCCGCCGACAGCAGGGCCGTGGTGGGCGCCGGGGCCCGGATAGTCCATGTGCACCCGCGGGACCGGCACGGCCACGAGACCCTGGACGGCGATGTCCTGCGGCTGGTGGTGCGGGCGATCCGCTCGGCGGTACCCGGCACTCCCGTCGGGGTGACCACCGGGGCGTGGGTGGAGACCGACCCGGAGCGGCGCCTTGACGCCATCCGGTCGTGGACGGTGTTACCCGACCTCGCCTCGGTGAACCTGCACGAGCCCGGCGCGGTGGACCTGGTCCGCACGCTGGTGTCACTCGGTGTCGGGGTGGAGGCGGGGATCTGGTCGACGGCGGGGGTGGACCTGCTGGTCGGCGAGGGCCTCGCGGACCTGTGTGTGCGGATCCTGGTCGAGGTGATGGAGCAGGACCCGGTGCGGGCGCTGGCGGACGCGGACCGGATCCAGGAGCTGCTCGACGAGCGCAAGGTGATCGCACCGCGGCTCCTGCACGGGATGGACGCCGCCGCCTGGCCGGTCCTCGACGCGGCCCTGGACGCGGGTCTGGAAGTGCGGACCGGCCTGGAGGACACGCTCTACGACCCGCAGGGAAAGCGGACGCTCAACAACGCGACGCTGGTGCGGGTCGCGACGGACCGGGTGCGGGCGCAGGCCCGGTGAAGCGCCGCCGGGTAGCACCTTCGTCCTGCGATCCGGTGCGCACAGGACAAGGGGGTCACCCGGCGGCGCCGGAGGGCCGACGCCACGTGGCCGACGGGGCGCGGTCAGCTCGCCGCGGTCAACTCGCCGCGGTCAACGCAGCAGCGAACCGACGATCCCCACGACCACGAGCATGATCAAGGCGATGCTGACGACACGGGTACGGGTGCGCGGGTTCATCCTTCGAGACTACCCACCGTCCTGAGGTCGTCCCGCGCGGTCGTCCCGCAGCCGCGCTGGGGCCGGTCAACCGCCGGTCAACCGCCGGTCAGCGGCCGGTGTCAGCAACCGGTCAGCGCATCGCGGCGGCCAGGCGGTGCCGGAACGCGGCCAGGACCAGGTGGTCCCCGGTGCGCGACACGACCGTCCCCGGACGCCGGCCCCACAGGTAGAGCAGCAGGTCGGTCGGGTCGCCGCTGACGCCCGCGTCGGCGAACCCCTGTTCGCGGTCGATGCTCGCCTCGCCTTCGTGCAGGGTGATCCGCCAGTAGTGGTGCAGGCAGTTGACGGCGACGGTGCGCCCGGAGGCCGGGTCGTCCGCGGCACCGTCGTAGCGGCGCGGCAGCAGCACCCGCAGGGCCTCGTCGATGCCCTCCAGGGCCAGGGCCTGGTCGATGGGCGCCGGGTCGCCGACCGCCTGTTCGACGTCGAACCGGTGGACGGCTGCTTCGAGTGCCATCCGCCGGAACCAGTACGAGCGCTGCTCGCCGGTCCGGGTGTCGGGTGCGTCGGGGTCCTCGGGTCCGCGGCGGCTCAGTTCCGCGTAGAGCAGCGCGTGGTGCTGGACGTACCGGTCGATCAACCGGTCGGAGGATTCGTCGGGAACGATGCCAGGTGGCCGCTCGACGGTTGTGGCGGAAAGCCTCCCGGCCGTGTCGTGGAAGACGGCTGACGAGTGACGTACCAGGTCGGCCACCGACCAGCCGGGGCAGGAGGGAACAGGCGCACGGAGATCTTCAGCAGCCGCCTCGGCCAGGCGGCGCCCCTCCGTACGGAAATGGTTCTGGAAGCGCACATGGTCCATCCGTCAAGGGTTTCAGCCCTCATGAACGGGTGTCGATGGCGAATATCACTCAGATAGCGTAATGAATCACAAGGATTGCCCTGCCGATGGGCGAATCTTGACCTTTTGACCGTACGCGAACAGTTCTGGTCGTTTTGCGCAGTCCGTACCGGTCGGGGCCCTTGCGATCACATCTGGGCGCCGACTTCGGCCAGGGCACGGGCCGGTCGATCACATCTGGGCGAGACGCTCCAGGACCGGGACGGCCGCGCGCAGGACCGTCAGCTCTTCGGCCGTCAGCTGTGCCACATGCTCGGTCAGCCAGGCGTTGCCCAACCGCTTGCTTTCAGCCACCACCGCGGCGGCGGTCTCCGTCGTGGAGACCACGATCTGCCGCCGGTCCTCAGTGTGCTGCTCCCGCAGGACCAGTCCGCGGTCCTCCAGGGAGGCGATCACCCGGGTCATCGACGGCGGCTGGACCTTCTCGAAACGCGCCAGGTCACCGGGGGTCATCGGCCCTCGCGCGACCAGCACGCCGAGCACCGAGAGCTGGGTCGGGCTGAGCGTTTCGTCGGGCCGCTGGCTGCGCAGCCGCCGGGCGAGCTTGAGCACGGACGCCCGCAGCGTGGCGATGGCGGGGGGGCTGACTTCGGCAGTGTCATGTGAGGTGGTGGACACGCCCGTCAACCTACCGGTCCGCCGCGGTGCCGCGGGGGACCAGTCCGGGCTGGGGCGGCTACTTGGCGTCCAACACCTGTTCGATCGGGTCAATGCCGAAGTGGACCACGAACAGCGCCCCCACGACCCACAGCAGCCACGGGAGCTCGCGGGCCTTGCCGACTGCGGCCTTGAGGACGACGTACGCGATGAAGCCCGCGCCGATGCCGGTGGTGATCGAGTACGTGAAGGGCATGAGCGCGATGGTCAGGAAGGCCGGGACTGCGACCGTGAAGTCGTCCCAGTCGATGTGCTTGACCTGCATCATCATCAGCGCGCCGACGACCACCAGGGCGGGGGTGGCGGCCTGGGCCGGGACGAGCGTGGCCAGTGGGGTGAACAGCAGTGCCAGCGCGAACAGTCCGCCGGTGATGAGGTTGGCGAAGCCCGTACGCGCGCCTTCGCCCACCCCGGCCGTCGACTCGACGAACACCGTGTTGGAGGACGCGGAGGTGCCGCCGCCGGCGATCGCGCCCAGCGACTCGACGGTGAGGATGCGGCCCAGGCCCGGCACTTCGCCGTTCTTACCGAGCAGCCCGGCCTCGCGGCTGACGCCGATGATCGTGCCCATGCCGTCGAAGAAGTTCGACAGGAGGAGCGTGAAGATCAACAGGGTGGCGGTGAGGAAGCCGACGTGGGAGAACGCGCCGAAGAGGCTGAAGTCGCCGAACAGCCCGAAGTCGGGGGTGTCGATGACGCCGGTGGCCTCAGGTGCGGTGAGGCCCCACTCCTTGGCGTCCATGCCCGCGGCATTGTGGATGACGACCGACAGGACGGTCGAGGAGACGATGCCGATCAGGATCGCGCCGGGGATCTTCCGGGCCATCAGGACGATGGTGAGCAGCAAGCCGAAGCAGAACACCAGCATCGGCCAGCCCTTGAGGTTGCCACCGGTGCCGAGGGTGACCGGGACGGTCGAGTGCGCGGCGTCCGGGATGCGGCTGACGACGCCCGCGCTGACCAGGCCGACGAGGGTGACGAACAGACCGATGCCGACGCTGATCGCCTGCTTCAGGGCCAGCGGGATGGCGTTCATGATGGCTTCGCGCAGCCCGGTGACGGCGAGCACGAGCAGGCCGATGCCCTCCAGGACCACCAGGCCCATGGCGTCGTCCCAGCCCATCTGCGGGGCGATCTGGAAGGCGACCATGGAGTTGATGCCCAGACCCGCGGCGAGCGCGAGCGGGATGTTGCCGACGACGCCCATGAGGACCGTCATGAGCGCGGCGACGAACACCGTCGAGGTGACGAGCTGCCCCTGCGACAGGTGCTGGCCGTACTTGTCCGTTGCGGACCCGAGGATGATCGGGTTCAGCACGATGATGTAGGCCATCGCAAAGAAGGTGGCCAGGCCGCCGCGGGTCTCCCGGCCGAGGGTCGAGCCCCGCTCGGAGATCTTGAAGAAGCGGTCCAGGCCGCTCTTCGGGGCGGCGGGTGAAGCGTCGGGCGAAGCGGGCGCGGTGCGCCGGCCGGTGGCCGGTGCGGCATCGGCGGACATGGAGTTCCTAGCTGCTGCGGAGTGGCGGCGGAGCTCGACCCTGCGATCGCCATTGATTCCAGAAAAGCTCCAGGTAGGGACCACATAAGGATCAACCACGGCCCTTCGCCGCCCCAAACCGGGTAGCCGGGAGACCACAGCCGGGCGCGTGGCCGCGCTGCGGCTAATCTGTGGCGCATGAGCAGCCACGGGAAGAGGCGCCGCACCGCACCGGACGGGCAGGCCAAGGCCGGCACCGGATCACACCCGGCCGTGAACGAGCCGGTGGCCCGGACACCCGCGGCGGACGCCGCCCCGGAGGAGATCCAGCCGCTCGAGTCCGACGAGGCGAAGCTCGTCGGCTGGGGCACCGTGTTGTGTCTGGTCGTCTTCGTCGCCCTGCTGCCCTTCCGCGAAACCCTGGACGAGGACGGCAGGGGCTGGTGGCCGTGGTGCGCGCTGGCCGCGACCGGGCTCGGTCTGCTCGGGCTCTGGTACGTCCGGCGCCGCCGTGAAGCGATCCGGCTCAGCCACGAAGAGCGCGAAGAGCACGCAGAAAGCGCAGAAAGCGCAGAGCACGAAGCCAACGAAGTCCGCGAAGCCAACGAAGTCCGCGAAGGAACAGGGTCGGCCTGACGGACAAACGCGGGTAGGAGCCGGCCAATCCGCTCACCCGTACAGACGCATCATCAGGAACTATCACGTTCCGTGACGTAGCGTCTCCTTATGACTGCCGCCACCCCCGCGCCCCCGGCTGCCTCCCCCGCCACCGGCCTGACTTCGGCTGAAGTCGCCGAACGGATCGCGCGGGGCAAGGTCAACGATGTGCCGACACGGTCCTCGCGCAGTCTCGGGGAGATCGTCAAAGCGAACGTCTTCACGCTGTTCAACGCGGTGATCGGCACACTCTTTGTGATCATGCTGATCATCGCGCCGCTGGCCGACACCCTGTTCGGCTTCATCATCTTCATCAACACCGGCATCGGGATCTTCCAGGAGCTGCGGGCCAAGAAGACCCTGGACAACCTCGCCGTCGTCGGGGAGACCAAGCCCCGGGTGCGGCGGGACGGTGGCACCGTCGAGATCCCCTCGAACCAGTTGGTGCTCGACGATGTGATCGAGCTCGGCTCGGGCGACAAGATCGTCGTGGACGGTGAGGTCGGTGAGGCCGAAGGGCTTGAGGTCGACGAGTCGCTGCTCACCGGTGAGGCCGACCCGGTGCACAAGAAGCCCGGCGACCCGATGATGTCCGGCAGCTTCGTGGTCTCCGGGCACGGCACGTTCACCGCGACCAAGGTCGGCCGTGAGGCGTACGCCGCCCAGCTCGCCGAGGAGGCCAGCCGGTTCACCCTCGTCGACTCCGAGCTGCGCAACGGCGTCAACACGATCCTCAAGTACGTCACCTGGCTGCTCGTGCCGGTGTCGATCGCCCTGGCCGCGTCGCAGATGCTGGCCAGTAAGCACGATTTCCTCGAAGCCGTACGGCAGACCATCAGCGGCATCGTGCCGATGATCCCCGAAGGCCTGGTGCTGATGACCTCGATCGCCTTCGCGGTCGGTGTCGTGCGGCTCGGCCGCCAGCAGTGCCTTGTGCAGGAACTCCCGGCGATTGAGGGCCTGGCCCGGGTGAGCGTGGTGTGCCTGGACAAGACCGGGACCCTCACCGAGGGCGGGATGGACGTGTCCGAGACGCGCATCCTCGACGACAGCGTCCCCGTCGCCGAGGCGCTGGGCGCTCTCGGCACGACCGACCCGCGGCCCAACGCGAGCCTGCAGGCGGTGGTCGACGCCTACCCGGTGCCCGACGGGTGGCAGACCACCGGCACGATGCCGTTCTCCTCCGCGCGCAAATGGAGCGGGGCGTCGTTCGAAGGACACGGGTCGTGGCTGATGGGCGCGCCGGACGTGCTGCTGCCCGCCGGGCACGAGGCGCTGGCCGAGATCGAGGAGCTGAACAAGCAGGGGCTGCGGGTCCTGCTCGTCGCGCACGCGGACAAGGCGATCGACGACCCCACGATCGACGATGCGATCACGCCCGCCGCGATCCTGATCCTGGAGCAGCGGCTGCGGCCCGACGCGGCGGAGACACTGCGCTACTTCGCCGGGCAGAACGTCCAGACGAAAATCATCTCCGGGGACAACGCGGTGTCGGTCGGGGCGGTCGCCACCAAGCTCGGCATCCCCGGCGCGGAACATCCAGTGGACGCCCGGACGCTCCCGAAGGACCAGAACGAGCTGGCCGACATCCTGGAGAAAAACACCGTCTTCGGCCGGGTGACGCCGCAGCAGAAGCGCGACATGGTCGGCGCGTTGCAGTCCCGCGGCCACACGGTGGCGATGACCGGCGACGGGGTCAACGACGTGCTC
This sequence comes from Kitasatospora sp. UYEF31, assembly GCF_057291755.1. NCBI lineage: Bacteria > Bacillati > Actinomycetota > Actinomycetes > Kitasatosporales > Streptomycetaceae > Kitasatospora > Kitasatospora sp. UYEF31. Next base: position 4,239 of record NZ_JBXAWK010000001.1, on the reverse strand, counting down.
GCGCTCAAGGACGCGGACATCGGTGTGGCGATGGGCTCCGGCAGTGAGGCCACCCGGGCGGTGGCGCAGATCGTCCTGCTGAACAACAGTTTCGCCACCCTGCCCTCGGTGGTCGCTGAAGGGCGCCGGGTCATCGGCAACATCGAGCGCGTCTCGAACCTGTTCCTGACCAAAACGGTGTATGCGGTGCTGCTCGCGGTTCTGGTGGCCGCGACCCAGGTGGTCTACCCGTTCCTCCCCCGCCACATGACGCTGCTGAACGCGCTGACGATCGGCACTCCGGCGTTCTTCCTGGCCTTGGCGCCCAACCATGAGCGGGCCCGTACCGGATTTGTCAGCCGGGTCCTGCACTTCGCCGTCCCCGCCGGGCTGATCTGCGGTGGCGCGTCGTTCGCCGCGTACTTGATCGCCCGCGCGGACATGGGGAACGACAAGCAGGCCAACACCACCATCGCCACCCTGACGCTGTTCCTGTGCTCGATGTGGGTGCTCGCGATGATCGCCCGACCGTACACCTGGTGGCGGGTCGCGCTGGTCTCGGTGATGGGCCTGGCCTTCCTGCTCGTGCTCACCATCGGACCGCTGCGGAAGGCGTTCGACCTCTCGCTGGTCAGCTGGACCAGTTCCGGCGCGGCGCTCGGCCTGGTCGCGGTGTCGATCGTGCTCCTTGAGCTGGTGTGGCGGCGCTCGGAGCGGCGGAAGCCGGAGCAGGCTCCGGCGTAGTCCCGCCCGTACCCAGGAGTTCGTCCGTGTCATCGAGACTGGAGAGGTGGAGCAATGAGCCACAGCAGCTGGAAGACCCTGCGCGAGCGGAAACTCACCACGATCTTCAGCGAGCCGGCGGCCTGACATCCGACGTGCCACCGCTCCGGGCCGCAAGGCAGCCCGGAGCGGTGCGGAATCCGGCGCGATGAGCTCAGACCCCGTCGAAGTCCCGTTCCGCGTCGAGCAGTCCGGCCAGTGACGGGTCGGCGAGCAGCTGTGCCACCTCGAAGCGGCGGTGCCACTCCTGCGCCGCCCAGGCCAGTCCGCGGGCCAGGCCCTCGAAGGTCGTCGCGTGTACGACGCCGCCCACGTAGCGCCAGTCAGCTTCGACGGCTTCCCCGTCGGGTCCGGCGACGAGCAGCTCCTCATGCTCGACGTAGGTGGGCGGGGAACCGGGCAAAGCAGCCAACACCGCGTCGGGAACCGGGTGTTCCTCGCCTTCGGACAGCACCTCGCCGGTCAGCGCCTCGGACAACAGCGGAATGTCGAGTACGTCGGACAGGCGCGCGGCCTTGTCGGGGTGTACGGGGACCACTCCACTGTCGGGGTCGTCCACCAGCAGTGCCGCCAGGTCGGGGGCGTCGCCGATGTACGCGTCCGCCGAGCGTACGACCACGAGTTGGCCCTGCCGGACCGCGCGTACCGTCGCCGGGGCTTCGACGTGGTCCGGGTCGGTGTCGGCGAGTGCCGTGTAGAGCTTGCGGAGCTGGTCCCGGCCGACCGTAAGGGTGTGGTCGGCGAGGCGGTCGAGGAGTTCGTCCGCGCCGCCGGGTTCGGCGAGCAGCGTCTCCAGGGTCGTCCGGACGCCGAGGGCGGTCAGGAACACCCGGTCCAGGTGCGAATCGACCTGGTCGTACAGCCCCTGGAGCAACGAAGCGTCGTCGGAGACCAGCAGGCCGGCCGGCCTGCGCCCGTCGAGGACGGGGTGGTCCCGAAGCCACCAGGCGGCGTACGGAATGACATCCGTACGTGTGCCGTCCGGAAGCAGCACCCGCGCGGGGTCGACGATCGCGGTGCGCAGCGGCGGTCGGGACAGGATCTCCAGCGCCTCGCCCCAGGCGTCGTCGGCGATCAGGTCAAGGTCGCGTACGGCCGTCATCGTGGACAGGACCGGCGGGAAGTCCTGGTCACCGAGGCTGTCCAGGACGTCGTCCAGCCAGTCCTCTTCGCCTTCGAGGTCGTGGCTGACCTCGTCCGCGTCGAGTGGGACATCTTCGTCGGTGACGAGGGTGAAGGTGCCCAACACCCCGACAGCTTCCAGGACTTCGGCGCCCCAGCGGTCGGCGAACTCCGCGTCGAGCAGGGCGAGCGCATCCGGCTCAACCAGTGCGGCCAGCGGGCCGCCGGGCAGCAGGAGTTCTCCGGCCGGGGTCGGTTCGCCGTCCTCGTCGGGCAGCAACAGGCCGTTCAGCCAAGGTTCTTCACCGGGTGTCAGATGTGCGGCCCGGACGAGTTCCAGGACGGATTCAGCGAACGCGTGCAGGTCCTCCGGCTCCTCCATGCCCGCCCGGACCATCGGGTCGGCGAGGACCGCGCGCGGGACCGCCGGGACCGCGCCGAGGCGTTCGAGGAGGGGGTGCACCGCGTCGGGGTGAACGACGCGGAGGCCGAGGGCGTCCAGGTGCTTGGGGGTGTCCGGGCCTGGCAGCAGCAGGTGGCGCGGTCCGCGGACCTGGCGTCCGTCGGCCAGCGGCACCGGCAGGGCGCCGAGCGCTTCGGCGTCGGCCGGGTCGAAGGACGCGTACAGCTCCCGCCACCACGAAGGTTCCCGGTCCAGGCCGCCGAGCAGGTCCACGACTTCGGCCAGCGGCAGCCGCCGGACGTCGAGGATCCGCAACGCCGGCGAGCGGTCAAGGCCCGCCGGGAGGAGGCCCGGCAGCACGGGGGTCAGTGCGGTCACCAGTTCGGCGCGGGCCCGCTCCACAACGACGGCGTCGCGCGGGCGCAGCCGTACGACGTTGCCTTCGTCGGAAAGCGCGGCAGCCGCCAAAAACGGTGTCTCAACGAGCCTGGCCAGGACCGCCCGGCGCAGTTCGGCGTCCAGTTCGCCTTCGGCCACCGGCCCGGGGACCAGCGGGACCGCGTTTCCGGGCCAGTCGCGCAGGAGCGTCGCGTAGGCGTCCGCGGCCTGGCCGACCAGGAACGCCCGCAGCGGTCCCGGTGCGACGTGCCGCCGGGTGTGGTCCATCGGGAAGGTGGCGACGAGCAGCGCGGGGAGGCTGACGGGTTCGTCGCTCGGGGTGGGCGCGTGCAGGACCGGGGTCAGGTCCGGCCGTACGGGGTTTCCCGCGGCGTCGACCGGTACGGCCCAGAGAACCGACCACGCGGCCCGGCGGCGTTCCTCCACCGGCCGGTCGGCGACGAGGTCCGCGGTGAGCGGCCCGGCGGACTGTGCCACCCGCCAGCGGGTGGTGGTTCCGTCGTCCGTGACGACGACGGTGTCGCCGTCTTCCGCGCGACTCAGGACCCGTACGCCGTCATCCGTTTCGATGATGACTTCGGCGAGCCCCGGCAGGGTGAGGAGAAGTGCGTCGTCGACTTCGGTCAGCAGTCGGCGGACGAGCTGCACGGCGGTGTCGTCGCGCAGTGGCAGCACAGCTTCGGTGTCGTAACCGTCGGCGGGCTTCCCGTCGGCCGGGAACGGCAGGCGCAGTACGGGGACTCCGCCGTCGCGTCCCGCTGCTTCGGCGGCCAGTGCGGGGACCGCGCCGACGAGCTGCCGCGTCTCCGTCAGGGACCAGCGCGCCGCGCCGGACCGGGAGAGCATCCGCGGTTCGTCTGTGACGCTCAACACGGAGGCGAATCCGACGCCGAAGCGCCCGACGGCCTGTTCGTCCCGTTTTGCGGAGGCCCGGAGGGTGGAGAGCGCCGCAACGCCTTCGGCGGTGAGCGGGGCTCCGGTGTTCGCCGCGTGGAGGGTCGTGTCACGGAGGGTCAGCCGCAGTCGCCCCGGGGTACCCGCTCTAGCCGCCGCGTCGGCGGCGTTCTGGGCAAGTTCGACGATGAGCCGGTCCCGGTAGCCGCCGAGGACAAGCTCCTCCTCGGCGTTGGCGTCTTCGCGGAAGCGTGCGGGGGAGGCAGTCCACGCGTCCAGAACCGTGCGGCGCTGGGCCGCGGTGCCGAAGTGGTCATCGATGGTCATGGCGGCAAACCTGCCGAGGGACGCGCGGGTTGGCAAATCCGTGGGGCGGGCGGGGTGGTTGTGGCTGGTGCGCTCAGGTCGCGGGCGGTACGGAGAGTCGTGGGGCGTCGCAGCCGGTCTGGTCCATGATGCGGTTGGCCATCAGCACGGACAGGCGGATGAGACGGTGATCAACCGCCGGAGAGGGGTCAGTGATCCGCGCGATAAAATTCACGGACCGACGAGTACGCCCCCACTGGCCTCGCCTATTCAACGGAAGTTGACCAACCGTCAAGTTGAACTGAAAAGGTGCCCCTGACCTGCCAGGATGCGATTGTCGAGAAAGCATTCAG